>DATHIG010000206.1:0-3546 GCA_035490035.1 Actinomycetes bacterium | reverse complement strand
CCCACCGCCCTCTCGATACGGGCGCGTGACGGGAACGATGAGCCCGACCGGTAGGCCACCCGGCTACCAGGCAGGATCACGGGACTCCTGGCCCGTCCAACGCGACGAACGGAATCTCACCTGTTGCGGGTGGTGCCGGTTCGCCTGGCCGCCTGCGAACCTGGGCACTGGCCGCTTACTTCGGTGACGCCGTGGTCTGACCGGGCTGGCCGGGATGCAGCGGTGCGGGATGGAACATGCGGCGGCCGGTGAAGGGGTCCAGATGCCAGGCAAGCGACACGATGGCGAGCCCGTGTGTGGCTGCTACCAGGGCGATGTGCGCTGCGTGGCCCTCACAGTCGGGCAGCTCAGCCAGGAGCGGGTCCGCGAACTGGCGGAGGAGATCTGGGCGGGATCAACCGGGGGGATGCTGCCGGCCGGCCCCATCCCCGACCCGCGGCGCAGCCGCCCCGGCGCGTCCGCCCAGGCGGCCTACCGGCGGCACCGGCAGCTCGAGCGCGAGGCCTGGCGTCCCAGATGGGCGTGGCGGGCAGGGGCAGCATGCGCCGCCGCCGCCGCGACCGGCGTACTGATCGGCGTGACCATGGGCGCTTGGCTGGGCTGGCGTGCCGCGCTGCTGGTCGCCCTGCTGACCGGGTGGCGGCTTCGCTTCCGTCCCTCCGCTAGGGCCAGGGTGTGGCGCCGGCAGGCTGCGCTGCAGCGGCGCACCGCCGGCGTGCTGGTGGCGCTCGAGCACGAGGGCTACCTGGTCCTGCACGACATCACGCTCCCGGGATGGCCTGCCAGCCTGGACCACCTTGTGGTCGGCGCAACTGGAGCCTGGGTCGTCAAGTCTTGGCAGCCTGGCTGGCTTGCGCTGTTGCCCAAGAGCACCTCGCGGTGGCGCGCGCGTGGCGGCTCGACCGGCATGCTGCGCGGGCTGCGAGGGGAAGCGGCGGCCGTTGCCGACGCCCTGGCCAGCAACACGGCCATGTCCGTTCGCCCACTGCTGTGCACCCATGGGGGTCTGCGGCCGGCAGGCCGCCGGTTGGCCCAGGGGATCCCGGTGGCGGGCCCGCGGCGACTCGCTGACATCGTCCGCCACGGATCGCGAGTGCAGCGCGGCGCGGTCGAGCAGGCCACCGCCCGTGCCCTGGAAGTCCTCCGCCCGGCGGTGTAGCTCCCCGGGTCGTGCGACCGCATCCTGCCGCGCCCAGCCGATTCGGTGGTCGAGCGGGCGGCGCGACTCGCCCATGCGTTAGCCGTCGCGGCCGTTGCTGGCCGAACTGGAATCCTGGGAGGCTGCGCCTGGTGCCTGCGTCCAGGTGCGTACCAAGCGGCGCAGCCGCAGCCCCTCGGCCAGCAGCAGAGTGCCGCTGACCACCCCCCAGGCCGCGGCGACCGGCACCAGCACATCAGGATCGACCTCGGTACTCAGCAACAGCACGCCGCCGAGCGCGGCCTCCAGGGTTCCCAGCACGATGCCGCCAAGCGTCCATCGCCGTCCCAACCGCTTCTCGGCGGCGAACCCACCGAGCGCCCGCAGCAGCCCGGTCAGGACCGCGGAACAACCCACCAGCACGATGAGCACGTCCGGATCGGCCAGCCCGGAGAGTTGATCGCGCAGCAGCACCAGCACCGCACCCACAACCGCCGCCATCCCCGCCGTCAGTCCCAGCCGCGCCCCTCGATACGGGCGGATCGCCAGGGCAAAGCGGAGCGTGATCAGCCCGCCGGCCATCCAATACAAGCCAAGGAAGGTCACCAGGCGCGCGGTGCCACGGCCGGCAACCACGATGGCCAGGGCCAGGGTCAGCGCCACCAGCCCACGCACGGCCGTCAGCCACCAGTAGCGCGCGATCGCGGGCAGACGGGTCCCATCCGGCTGCGGCGCACTCGGCGTGCCTGGCTCGGCAGGGAACTCCATCAGACGCCGCCGTCGACTAACGACCAGACAAGGCAAATGACCAGCCCGACCACGAAGGCTACGGCAGACGCTTGGAAGGTCCGTTGTCGCACTGCTGCTGTGCCTCCCAACGGCCCGGAAATGGGCAGGACACTAGGAACGCGGACTCGTGAGGAGGCTTCGAGCCCCCTCCTACAAGCCTGGATCAGTGGAAGCTCCCAGCCATCACCCGTGGAGGGTGAACCTCCTCTGGTCGAGCACCGCCGTGCTGCCGGCGACGCCCGCCGACCCTGCTGTGTCACTGCCAATCTCACCTGTTGCGGGTGATGCCGGTCCACCCAGTGGCTGTGAGGCTTGGCCCGATGGCGCGTCCGCGGCCGGCCGGCACCCGGCTGGCCTGAGCCGAGCAGCAGCCCAAGGAGGGATCGCAGTGACCGAGCAGGCATCAGCACCGCAGTACCGATCGGCGGGCCGAGCAGAGGAGGCCAGCGGCTGGGCGGTCGGCTTCATCTTGTTCGCCGCCATGCTGATGATCATGGCTGGCGCCTTCCAGGCCTTCGCCGGCCTGGTGGCCATCTTCGAGAACGAGTTCTACGTCGCCACTCGCAACTACCTGTTCCAGTTCGACGCCACAACCTGGGGCTGGATCCACCTGCTGGTCGGGCTGATCGTGGTCATGGCCGGCTTCGCGATCCTGGCAGGCCGGACCTGGGGGCGGGTGGTCGGCATCACCCTGGCCATGCTGAGCGCGCTGGCCAACTTCCTGTTCATCCCCTACTACCCGTTCTGGTCGCTGACCATCATCGCCCTGGACATCTTCGTCATCTGGGCCCTGGCTGCCCACGGCCGCGACGTCGCCGCCTGACCCGACCACGCACACCATATAGGGACGCCGATACAAAGTGTCGAGACCCAGCACCAGATAGGGACGCCGATACAAAGTGTCGAGACCCAGCACCAGAGCCAATTCAGCGACTGGTTGGCGCGACGAGAAGGGCGGCATGGCACCGATGGCCGGCCGGGAGGAGGGACCGCGTGCCCCCACCCGCGGGCATGCCGCGTGGGACCGGCCGCAGCGACAGCGCCGTTGGCAACCGTACCCAGGTGTTCTGGTGGACTGGGCGTGACGTGGTTCGACCGACTGGAGGGACCGGCCATGGTGACCGAGTACGAGCAGGGCAGCGCATTCTCCGGCGTGGTCGGGCGGACGGTGGAGGAGTCGACGCCGGCGTGGCCGGCGCCGATCCGCGCCCGCGAGGGGGCGCCCAACGTGCTGTTCTTCGTGCTCGACGACGTCGGGTACGGGCAGCTGTCGTCCTTCGGTGGGCTGGTCGACACGCCCAACATCGACCGGGTCGCCGCCAGTGGGCTGCGCTATGCCAACATGCACACGACGGCGCTGTGCTCGCCCAGCCGCTCGTGCATCCTGACCGGCCGCAACCACCACTCCAGTGGGGTGGCCTGCATTATGGAGCTGGCGACTGGCTACCCGGGCTACGACGGGCGGATGCCGTTTGAGAACGGGATGCTGCCCGAGATGCTGCGGCCCCACGGCTACAACACCTTCTGTCTGGGCAAGTGGCACCTGTCGCCGTCGGAGGACAACACCGCCGCTGGCCCGTTCCACCGCTGGCCGCTGGGCCGGGGGTTCGAACGCTTCT
>DATHIG010000205.1:0-6968 GCA_035490035.1 Actinomycetes bacterium | reverse complement strand
GCACGTGTCCCGGCGGGCGGGCGAGCTGGTGGTCGGCCTGGTGCGAGACAGCGTCCTCCCCAGATCCATCCTCACCCGCGAGGCGTTCGAGAACGCCATCGTGAGCTTCGCCTCCACGGGTGGGTCAACCAACGCAGTGCTGCACCTGCTCGCCATCGCCCATGAGGCGGGGGTGCCGCTGGAGCTGGAGGACTTCCACCGGATCGCCACGCGGTCACCGATCTACGCCGACCTCAAGCCGGGGGGCCGCTATGTCGCCACCCAGCTGTATCGCGCCGGCGGGCTGGCGCTGCTCTCCAAGCGCCTGATCGAGGCCGGCCTGGTCCATCCCGACACCCGCAACGTCGACGGCAGGACGCTTGCTGAGATCGCAGCGGCCGCGCAGGAGACACCCGGGCAGCAGGTGATCCGGCCGCTGGGCCAGCCCCTCAAGCAGACCGGCGGGATCGAGATCATGTACGGCAACCTCGCACCCGAGGGTTGCGTGATCAAGCTGGCCGGCCACGATCGGACCAGGCACGCAGGACCGGCCCGGGTGTTCGAGAACGAGGAAGCCTGCTTCCAGGCCGTCAGGGACGGGCAGATCCAGCCCGGTGATGTGGTGGTCATCCGCAACGAGGGACCGGTCGGCGGCCCCGGCATGCGGGAGATGCTGCATGTCACCGCGGCGATCGTCGGCGCCGGCCTCTCGGAGCAGGTGGCGCTGGTCACCGACGGCCGCTTCTCTGGCGGCACCCACGGCTTCATGCTCGCCCACGTGGCGCCCGAGGCGGTTATGGGCGGGGCGATCGGCCTGGTCCGTGACGGTGACCCCATCACCATCGATGTCACCAGCCGGCAGATCACCCTCGAGCTTCCCGAAGCGGAGCTGGCAGCCAGGCGGGCTCGATATCTTCCGGCATCGTCAGCCATGGCCTGGGGGGTCTTCGCCAAGTATGCGGACACGGTGCGGTCGGCCAGCCTTGGAGCGGTGACCACCGCCGCGACCTCGCCGGGCGTGGTCCAGACGGCCGCTGCGCGGACGGAGCCGTCGCGCTGACGGAGCCGCGGCGCTGGTTCACCGGCGCCATGAGCACCTGCCGGTCCCACCACGCGGCGTGCCGGCTGCGCGCCAACGCGACCGCGATCCGGCGGTCTCAGGGGGAAGCCTCGGGCCGCTCCCTGCCGGGTGGGGCGCGGTGGCCGCCGGCCCGTGGCCCAGCCCGCCGGTCCTGGAGCTGAGGGTAGGGGGTGAGCAGGCCGTCGCGCAGGAGGGGACCGATCCGGCGGCGGCCACGCAGCAGCAGGACGGCGGCCAGGGCCAGGTACGCGATGCCAAGGACGACCAGCTCGGTACTGCCCGGAACCAGCGCGGCGATCGCAAACTGGGTCAGGAACAGCCCCGAGAGCGCAGCCGCCTCCCGGACGCTGATCTCCAGGTTCACCAGGACCGCGACCGCGAACAGGCTCTGTGCGGCGGTGAGCAGCAGCTCCTCGCGCTGGGCGGCCCCGACGGGCAGGCCGGTGGCGGTTCCGGAGGCGACCGTGAAGACCAGCGGGAGCGTGCCGACCAGCAGCGTCCACTGGTTCACCTTGGAGGAGACCAGCGTGCTCAGGCCGTTGGTGGTGTTCAGGTGCCAGGCGTACAACCCGGCGACCAGGAGCTCCGGCGCTTCCGAGGCCAGCGGCGCAAGCCACTGCACCAGGAAGAAGGGGCTGATCCCGAGGGCGTCCCCCGTCTGGACCAGGCCGTCGGCGAAATGCTCGGCCGACAGCAGGATCACCACCGCCGCGAACCCGAAGAACGACAGGTAGGTCGCCCGCCGCCGCCGCGGCGCCAGCGTGGCCAGCCACGCCGACGGGCCGACCAGGTTCGGCTCCTCTGGGGCTGCCTTGGCGATCCGCAGGGTGTAGGCGACGAAGATGGCGACCAGCACGACCATGTCCACCAGGGTGATCGTGCGCTTGAGGGGCAGTGTCAGCGAGTACAGCGTGGCCAGGGCCAGGTAGGTCACCTCGACGGCCGAGGAGCGCGGCAGCTGGACCCCACCGCCGGGCCGTCCCTGCCGCCGCAGGCGGAACCATGCCAGCAGCACCACCAGCGCCCATCCGATCCCGATCAGCAGGCGGTTGGCCCCGGTCATGTTGGCCAATGCGAGCGAGCAGGGATTCTGGTCGCCCTGCTCGCAGGTCCCGTTGGCCTGGACGGCGTTGCCGCCCCGCCAGGCGAAGACGAAGTCGACCGCGTACTCGGGCAGCACCGCCACCAGGGCCAGGACCGCGATCGCCAGCCCGGCGGAGATCTCCAGCGCAGCCAGCTCAGCCGCCCACGAGAGGAGGAATGCCGCGCCCACCACGGCCAGGCCGAACACCAGCACCTCCAGCGGTGGCGTCAGCTCCGGGTGCGGCAGGCCGGTGAGCAGGGCAAGCCCGACGTACGCACCTGGCAGCGTGACCGCAAGGGCCAGCCCGACATTGAGGCGCTGGCGCCCCGAGCGCAGGCAGGCGTCGCAGGTCCCGACCTCGGCCAGGTGCAGCTGGGAGATGGGTGGCGGCGTCAGGGGCGTGTCCAGGTCAGTCACCCTCCAGCCGGCATGGACGCCGCTCCCGCCTCACGGACGGCCATCCCGGCGGGCGTGGCCCTGATCCTGCCGCCCACGAGCGCCTGGCGTCCACCCTCGCTGATCCCACCTTCCGCGCTGCCACGGCATCGTAGGGGGCCGCACCCTCGAGGCGCTGCACTGGCAGAGCGGGTCAGGTGAAGTCGGCGTGCTCCTGGGTACCGGCCGCTGCGCGGGCCGTCGCTCGTCAGGCAGAAGGCCCCACTCCCCCGCCGCCGCCACCCAAAACGGCCGGGTGGAGCATCGTCGCAAGGCGTGGGAGTCCCCTGCGGGTGACTCGCCAGCATGCGGTGCGCGGTTGGCTGTGTTCGCCGGGGTTTGCGCCGTAGGTGCCGGAGATGCGATCTTCCTGCATCGGCGGGCCAGGCGACGGGTTCTGCGCGTCGTGGACGGAGGGATGTCATGAGCGTGTATCAACAGGACACGGAGGCCGGGCAGGACAACGCGGAGGGACCGCCGGCCTTCCGGGTGGTCCGGCGCGGGTACGACCGCGACGAGGTCGACGCCTACCTGCCACAGCTCATGGCGCGCCTGGGGGGGGCGGTCGACAGCTACGCCAAGGCCGAACGGGCAAGGGCCGAGCTGCAGCGCGAGGTCACGAACCTCAAGGAGGGGTCGCCGTCGTTCGAGCAGCTCGGCGGGGAGGCCGCCGCGCTGCTCCAGGAGGCGGGCCACTCGGCCGAGCAGCTCGTCGAGAAGGCCAGGCGCCACGCCGAGTCGATCGTTGAGAAGGCCCAGCAGCAGGCCGAGCAGGTCCGGGTGGACGTCGCCAACGAGGCGCAGAAGGCGCTGGAGCAGGCTCGCGAGGTCGCCGAGCACATCCGCCGCGAGGTGGAGCAGGACCGGGCGGCGCTGTTCAGCGAGACCGAGCAGGTGCGCGAGTTCCGCGACGGGCTGCTGGACGACCTCAGTCGGGTGCACGGCGAGATCAGCGCTCTGCTGGAGCGGACCCGCAGGCAACGGGACCCGACGGCCCCGGACGGCGGCGCCGCTGACCCGACGACCCCGGACGCCGACGCCGAGGAGCCGGCCGAGCCCGCGAAGCTGGCCGAGCGCAAGTAGCTCACCGTCCGGTCCGCCGGCCGACGCCGACCCCCGGCCCTCTTGCTCGGCTGGCCTGGTACGGAGTCCCGCCCAGACCACGGCGATGACCTGGTCCAGGGCGGCGGAGGTTTGGCAGTATCGGGGTGATCTGCGGGATTTGACCTATTCCCTCGCCTAGATCCTGGGGTTAGTCTCGGTCCCATAGGGATGGCAGCCGAGCAGTCCGGAGGGGAAAGGGAGGAGCCATGCGGCTCACTCGCTCCGTAACCGTCCTCCTCGCCACCGCACTCCTGATCGCGCTGCAGGCCGCGCCCGCAGCCGCGGCCCCGCCGAGCAACGACACCTTCGGCGGCGCCACCGTCGCCTCGCTGGGCTTCAGCGAGCAGCTGGACACCACCGAGGCCACCACCGACGCCGACGACGCCCAGCTCAACGCCAGCTGCGGCGCGCCAGCGACCGACGCCAGCGTGTGGTATGAGCTCACCGCGGCCGCCGACGGCGGGGTCGTCGTCGACGTCTCGCAGTCGAGCTACAGCGCGGGCGTTCTGGTCGGCGTCGGCACCCAGGGCAGCCTGGAGACCGTGGCCTGCGGTCCCGGCACGGTGGGGTTCGCCGCGGTCGCCGGCACGACCTATTACATCCTCGCCATCGACGACCAGCAGGACGGGGGCGGCAACGGCGGGACGCTGCAGATCTCGTTCAATGAGGCGCCGCCGCCACCGACCGTCGACATCACCGTCGACCCGGTCGGTCGGGTCGACCCGCGGACGGGTGAGGCATTCCTGACCGGCACCTACACCTGCAGCAACGCGGACTTCA
Source organism: Actinomycetes bacterium (assembly GCA_035490035.1). Taxonomy (GTDB): domain Bacteria; phylum Actinomycetota; class CALGFH01; order CALGFH01; family CALGFH01; genus CALGFH01. The sequence goes on along the minus strand of DATHIG010000205.1, from coordinate 2,505 downwards.
TCGAGGTGTTCGGCGAGGCCCGGCAACCGGTTGGCCGGTTCGTCGTCGTTGGATTCTTCGACGTCTTCGACTTCGGCACCTGCGACGGCACATCGCACTCGTGGTCGGCCACGGTGTTCCCCGACAACGGCAAGTTCGCTGGCGGCAAGGCGATGACGGTGACCTTCGCGTTCAGCTGTGGCGCGTTCCAGTGCGCCGACGACTTCGTGGAGCAGACCGTGAGGCTGCGCGGCGGCAAGCTGTAGATCCGAAACACCCCGAGGGGCGGGATCCTGGTCCCGCCCCTCGACGCGTCCGGCCCAGCTCGGCCGGACGCACCTCTGGTCAACTCATCCTGGCGAGCTAGCCGACACGCGCCAGCATTCCCGGGCCGAACACGGGCGTCGTGACATAGACCGCCCCGTCCTTGCCAACATCGACACCGCCCGGAAGCACGAGCTCGCCGCGCGCCAGCTCCACCCGTGAACCCCGACCGGGCGGGATGCGGAACAGCCCACCCAGCGGCGGGTCGACCAGGCCCAGCTCCCACTGCAGCCAACTCCGCTTGACCAGTTCCACGACGTAGATGCTGCCGTCACGGCCGGCGCCGAGGTCGACGATCGAGGTGAACCCATCCGCGTACCGCCGGCAGGCACCGGCGTGCGGGGCCTTGGGGTCGCAGACCGCGTTCACCGAGCCCGGGGCGATCCGCCACACCTGCGAGGTTCCCGGCGTGGCCGGGAAGCCACGCAGCTCACCCACGTAGTAGTGGCCGTCGGCACCCACCGTCACCGAGGTCGCGACCGCCTCAGACGGCACCTTTGTTCCAGCCGGCGGCGACCCCTCGTCGGGCAGCGCCGCAGGCACCTTGACCACGCGCGGCTTCAGGCGGGCCACGGTGACGGTGCGCCCGTTGGGGTAGACCCGCAGCAGGTCGTTGCCGGCCGCGTCCGCCACCAGGGCGCTACCATCGGGCAGGGCGGCGACACCGAAGGGGTTGGACTCCTCAGGGACCCCCTCGAGGTCGTAGGGGTCGGGGTCGGTCTGCTGGTAGTCCGCGATATCGGCGACCGCCCGCACACCATTGGCGCGGGTCCAGCGGTACAGGGTGGCCGCCCCGGTGCCGGGCTCCCCACCCACCGTGAGCACAAAGGTCTGGCCACGGCCGCCCACATCGACAGCAGGGGCGAGGAACTGCTGGGGAACCGTCCCGAGCTTGGTGACGGACCCGGCGTGCTTGCCCCTGGTGATGAGCTGGCTGAACGACCCGTCGCTCTCGGCGTACACCACCCGCCCGGCCGGGCCGACGGCAACACCCCGCGGTCCGTCGAGCTCTTCCACCACCGGCACCAGCCTGCTGGCCCCGACCGCCGCCGACGCGACGCCAGCGATCAGCATCCCGGCGGTGACCACCAGCACCACCAGCCGCGTCGTAGTCCTGCTTAGCCCCCGTCGAGCAGGCACCATTCGCCGCCCCCCCTCCCGTGTGGCGCGTGGGTCGGTCCCCTGCGCGGCTCCACGCCAACATTTTTCAGTTTCGGCGGTCAATAGGGAGTTCGGACGATGGCGCACCTCCAGCCATGTGCTACCTGGCCTGGACCCCAGGCTGCTACGTGGCCAGGCTGCTCTGTCTGTCCCGGGCTTGCCGCGAACCTGGAGCAGCACGATGGCCCGGGCATCGCCCGGGCCATCGCCGCATCGGTGGCGGTTACGGGTCGACCACGACCGTGCAGGTGTAGGTACCCGGCACCAGGTCCTCGAAGGTCTCCGAGGTATCGTCGAACAGGTTCGGGGTTCCATCAGGCGGGGTGGCGGTCAACTCGCTGCATTCGATCGTGGCTGCCGTGCCCCCTGGCACCTGGGACTCGAAGGAGACCGTGATGTTCGACAGGGGCGTGTTGGAGAAGCTCACCGTCTCCCCCACATAGGGGTCGTCGCCGCAGCTGGCCTTGTTGTCCACCGTGACGGTCTTGTCGGCCTCGCCCTCGTACCCGGCAGGGGTGTCCTCGTGCACGGTGTAGTCATCGAACAGCAGGCCATCGAAGCAGGCCTCGCCGTTGCTGTCGGTCGCCTTGGTGGCCCCGTTGACGGTGAAGTTGACGCCTTGGTGCGGGTGGTCCCCGGACCCGTCGGCGGCGTGCTTGCGGGTCTTCTTCACCAGGATCGCGCCGCGATGACGCTGGTCCACGAAGGTGACTGAGACCTGCTCGTTGGCCGTGACCGTCACGTGCTGGTCGGCGGCGGTGTCATGGTTCGCGGGGGTGACCGTCTCCACCACCCAGTACTGGCCCGGAAGGACGTTGGGGATCTCGCAGGTGCCGTCAGCCCCGGTGGTGCATGTTTGGGTCGTGACAGTGTCCTCGGCGCCACGGGTGCCGCCGATCGGGTCGATGTCCTTGTAGAGGGTGAACTCCGCACCCGCCAGTGGGTTGCCCGGGGTCGCGTCATCGGTCTTGGTGATCTTGACTGAGCCAAGCTGCCGGGGGTTGACGAAGGTGACCGAGACCTGCTCGTTTGCCTTGACCG
>DATHIG010000204.1:0-3618 GCA_035490035.1 Actinomycetes bacterium | reverse complement strand
GGCCAGGAACCCGCCGAGGATGGCGCCGACGATGCCGATGATCATCGTGACGATGATGCCGCCCGGGTCGTCACCCGGCAGGATGGCCTTGGCGATGGCCCCGGCGATCAGGCCGAGGACGATCCATCCGAGAATGCCCATTCCGTGTCCTTTCGTCGCTTTGACGGCCTGTGGCCGTCCCTGACATCTCTGGAATGAGCGACACGGCCCGGATTCAAACCTGCTTTCGATGCCCCATCGGCTGCGCCCCGTTGGTGTAGCGCAGCTCCTTCTCGATGGTGACGATCGTGCCGACCTCGGGGCGGGAGATGAAGTCGACCCGGTCGACAAGGGCCTCCATCATCCCGAGCCCTCGTCCCCGCTCGGCCTCCGGCAGGGCGTCCGGCACCCGGTCCGAGTCGAACCCGTGCCCGGCGTCGACGATCCGGAGCACCCCGAGCTCGTCCTCCAGGTCGAGGCGGACGACGTACTGGTCGCCCGGGCCGGAGTGGAGCAGCACGTTGGTGCATGCCTCGCTGAGGGCCAGCTCGACGTCATAGACGCAGGTCTCATCGATCCCGACCTGCTGCATCGCGTTGCGCACGATGTGTCGGGCCACCGGGACCGTCTGCTCTTCCCGTGGCAGGGTCAGGGCCAGCGAGAGCTCCATGGGGGTGTCGTTCCCTTCAAGTCGGGAGCCGACACCTCATGCCGTGGAGTAGGCCCGGTCGAGCACCTGGACCGGATGGTAGACCGGCAGGCCGGTCGCCTTGGCGATATGCCAGCGGCAGGTCTCGGAGTCGCAGACCACGAAGTCGGGGCGGGAGTCGGCGACCTGGTCGAACAGGGAGCGGCCGACATCCATGGCGATCTGGTACTTCTCCACCTTGGTGCCGTAGGTGCCGGCGGTGCCGCAGCATCCGGCCCTCGACCGCTCCATCTCCAGGCCGGGCACCAGCGCCAGCAGATCCAGCGCCGGGGTGCCGACGCCGTGCGCCATCAGCTGGCAGGGCGGGTGGTAGAACGCCCTTGCCTGGATGGGCGCGAACGAGCGGTTCAGCGCCCCGTCGTCGTCCAGCTCCACCAGGTACTCGCAGATGTCGTAGACGGCCTGGGAGACCGCGCGGGTGTCGGTGTCGTCCAGCCCGAGCAGCTCGCGGTACTTGGCCTTGAGGGTCATCCCGCACGAGGTGGAGCTGGCCACGATCACCCCGGGGTCGTCGGCCGACCCGCGCAGCCGCCTGACCAGCCGGGTGGCGTAGCTGCGGCCGCCGTCGAAGTCGCCGTTGGAGACCAGCGGCAGCCCGCAGCAGCCCTGCCGCGGGAAGGTGACCCGCGCCCCGTTGCGCTCCAGGACCCGGACAACGGCGGCGCCGACCTCGGGCTCGAACTCCTGGGCGGCGCAGCCGTGGAAGTAGGCGACCGTCCGGGTGGCGTCGGCCGGCGCGCGGTGGGAGCGGGCCCAGGAGCGGAAGGTCATCGCCGAGAACTTGGGCATGGCGGCGCCCCGGTGGACGCCGAGCAGCTTCTCCACCGCGACCCGGACCGGCAGGGCCGCCATGACGGCGTTGGCGATCGGCGCCACCGGCCTGGCCATGCCACCCATCAGGGACGGCCGGCTGATCACCCGGTCGCGCAGGTTGAGGCCGCCTCGGTCGGCGACGAGGCGGCTGCGGGCGATCTGGTTGATCTCGGCCACCAGCACGCCCTCGGGGCAGGCCTGGGTGCAGAGCCCGCAGGCCGAGCAGTAGTCGAGGGACGCGTCCGGCGACTCGCCGGTGTCGATCCCGGCCCGGAACCGCTGCCCCTGCGGGCCCTCGTACTTGGGCCCGGGGAACAGGTCGGTCACCGCCGACACCGGGCACACCGTGTTGCACACGTTGCACTTGATGCAGTGGTCAGCGGTCTGTTCCACGTGCAGCACGGCAGCCTCCGGATCAGCGGACGGGGGTGGCGGCGAGGAGGCTGGCCACCCGCGCGGCGGTGGCCAGGGCGACCCCCTCGCGGGAGCCTTCGACGGTCGGATCGTGGCCGGCGAGCAGCCCGCCGACGCAGCGGACGTTGGCCAGGACGGGCTCGCCCGAAGCGTCGACCGGCCGCAACTCGGCGTCGACCCGGACCCCGGCGGCCCCGAGCGGGTGGTCGCCGAGGAAGCGGGCGCCGACGAACGCCATGCGTCCCTCGGACCGCCCTGGCTCGCCGGACGCAAGCCCCACCGGCAGCCCGGCCACCTTCTCGGTCAGGGTGCCGTCGCGGTTGGCCTCGATGCCGTTGCCGGCGACCCCGCCGGTGGCCAGCACCAGCTCCTGGCAGCGGGTGACGACCACCCGGGAGGCGCCCTCGCTGCGCACCGCGGTGACCCGGTCGCCGTCACGCTCGACGCCGATCGCCGGGAAGCCGAACTGCCAGCGCACGCCCAGCGCCTCCAGCCGGGCCCGGTAGGCGGCGAACAGCCGCACGCCGGGAATCGAGGGCGGAGCGGTGGCCGCCTCGACCAGCGGCGTCCCGACCAGGGACTGGAGATCAGCCCAGGGCTCGTGGCCACGGCGCAGGCCGAGCACCGCCGGCACCACGGCAACGTCGGCGCCGGCCACGGCCCTGGCCAGGCCTGGGGCGAGGCGCCGGCGGAAGTCGGCGTCGTCGATGGCTCGTGCCAGCTCGACCGCGGTGAAGTAGCGGTCGTGGTCCCAGGCCGGTACGGGTGCGCTGGCCGGGGTGGCATCGATCCCGGCCTGCCGCAGCCCCAGCGCGCACAGGGCCGGCGAGAAGTCGCGGAAGCCGGCGAAGCTCACCACCGCGACCCGGCCCCCCAGCCCCTCCCCCGCGGCCGGCTCGGGGAGCAGGCAGGTCTGGCGCAAGGTGCCGAAGGCGGTGACCTGGCGACGGTTGCGGTCCGGGTCGCCCGCGTGGGCCAGGCCGGCGGCGCCGGCGAAGCGGGAGAACCAGTCGAGGCCATCGCGGACGGCGGCCTCGCCGGTCAGGCGGTACGGGTGGCCGTCGGGGAGGCGGTCGATCGCCGCCAGGGGTCGCTCGACCGGCTCGCCACCAACCCGGCCGAGCACGTCGACCGCGCCGGCGCCCCAATGGGTGAAGCCGTTGCCGCGGGCCAGCAGCAGCACCTGGCGGCCGGCCTCGGCCAGGCGGGTCGCGCCCGCCAGCCCGGCCGGGCCGGCCCCGACCACGATCACGTCGGCCCGCATCAGCCGCCGCCCGGCCGGGACGAGGTGCGGCCCTCGCTGTCCCCGACCAGCTCGTCGCCCACCCGCCGGGTCGGGTCACCCGACCCGGGCTCGGTCGACGTCTGGTTCGCGGCGGCCGCCTCGTCGGGGGCGCCGGCGCCCTTGAGGTCGAAGATGCCCCGGTAGATGGCGTGGTTGAGCAGGGCCTGGCGGGCCTGGTCGCCCCAGATGGTCGCCTGCTGTCCGAGCCAGCGCTCCTCCAGGAACCGCTCCAGCCCGGCCAGCGGGTCGGGGGCACCGCTCCGCCCCTCCGGGGGTTGCGCCTCGGCGAGCAGCCCGGCCGCGCGCCAGGCGCAGAAGGCGGCCTGGCAGGGACCGTAGCCGAGCCGGACCGCGCGGCGCAGGTCCTCCAGCTCGGTCAGGCCGTCGGCCACCGCGTCACGGACCTGGCCGCGGGTGA
>DATHIG010000203.1:0-17663 GCA_035490035.1 Actinomycetes bacterium | reverse complement strand
GCACCCCGCTGGTCCGTCCGGAGGGGGAGTCGGCCACCCGTTGTCCGAACACCACCGGCTGCCCGGCGCAACGCTGGGGCACCCTCGTCCATTTCGCGGGCCGCGGGGCCATGGACATCGAGCACCTGGGCGAGAAGACGGTGGCCGCGCTGATCGAGGCCGGCAAGCTCCACGACGCCGCCGACATCTACCGCATCACCGCCGAAGACCTGGCCGAGCTGCCGGGCTACAAGGACCGGTCCATCGCCAACCTGCTCGGGGCGATCGAGGCATCCAGGCAGCGCCCGCTGGACCGGCTGCTGGTCGGCCTCTCCATCCGCCACGTCGGCGGCACGGTGGCCATCCTGCTGGCCAACCGCCTCAAGTCGCTGGAGGCGATCGCCGGGGCCGGCGAGGACGAGCTGGCCGCGGTCGGCGGGGTCGGCCCGACCATCGCCGCCAGCGTCGCCGCCTGGTTCGCCGACGAGGGCAACCAGGACCTGGTCCGGCGCCTGGTCGAGGGCGGCGTCAACACCAAGGCCGACGGCGACACCGGTGTCGAGCTGCCCCAGACCCTCGCCGGCAAGGCCTTCGTCCTCACCGGCGGCCTGGACGGCTTCACCCGCGACCAGGCCACCAAGGCCATCGAGGACCGCGGCGGCCGGGTCGCCTCGAGCGTCTCCAAGAAGACCGCCTACGTGGTGGTCGGCAGCGACCCCGGGTCCAAGGCCGCCCGCGCCGCCGAGCTGGGGGTCCCCACCCTTGACGAGGCCGCCTTCCAGGAGCTGCTCGCCAGCGAAGCGGCGGAGGGCGCGGGCGCATGAGCGGGGGTTGGAGGCCGTTCGACCCGGAAGGGTCGCGGGAGCAGGAGGGGCGGGGCAAGGGGCCCGACCCGGAGCCGATCGTCCGCACGGTGCGGGTCGCCTTCCTGCTCGCCGGCATGGTGGTCGCCGTGATGGTCAACGCCGGCCTCAACCGGCTGGGTGGCCCGTCGGAGCCGGCGGCCCCGGTCGCCGGCCTGGCCGCCACCGCGGTGGTCGCCGTCGCCGTGCTGGCCGTGCTGCTGGGGGCCGGCCTGGCCCTGCGGCCGGCCCGGCTGCTGGTCGCCGGCAAGCGGGCCCTCGACCACCCCGACCCCCGCCAGCGCCAGCCACGGGCCGAGCGGGCCAGGGCGATCGGCTTCCGCGGCCTTGCCATCGGCTGGGCCAGCCAGGCCCTGGTGTTCGGCCTGCTCCCGGCGTTCGCCGGCCTGGTCCTTGAGCTGCTGCACGGCCGCCGCTGGGAGCTGCTGGCCTTCGCCGGGATCAGCCTGCTGGCCGGCTTCGTCTTCCAGCTCCAGGTGGCCGGGGCGGTGCGGCTGGCCGTCGACGACCCGGAGCTACGGGCGGGATACGGGTCGCGCTGATACGTTCCCCCGGTCCGGATCGGGGGGTTTCCCCGGAGCCCTGCCGGGTAGGGCGGACCGGAAGGCATCGAGCTTGACTTGGAGGAGAAGCCATGAGCATCGGAGCCAGCATCTTCCTACTGGTGGTTGGGGCCATCCTGACCTTCGCGGTGAACGTGACCACCGAAGGGTTCAACATCAACACCGTCGGCATCATCCTGATGGTCGCCGGGGTGATCGGCCTGCTGCTGTCGCTGCTGTTCTGGAGCAGCTTCTCGCCCTACCGCCGCCGCAGGATCGACCCAGGCCTCCCAGAGGAGCGCGTCGTCGAGGAGCGCCGGATCGAGCGCGACTACCCCTGACCGCGGTCTGAGCATTCCCGCACAACGCCGCCGAATTTGCCTCCGAGGGCGGGACTGGCTAATGTCCGCGATTGCGCAGTGCCGCTCCCTCGGAGGTCTTGATGCGGTGGTCCCGCTTGCTGGTCGGGCTGGCCGCCGTCGTCCTGCTGCTGGCCTCCCCGGCCTCTGCGGCCGGGGAGCTGGAGATGAACTGCCCCCGCTGTGACCACGTGGACGTCGAGGGCCACGGGCTGCGGCCCAACGCCACCCTGGTCCTGGTCATCCGCGACGTGCGCAGCGGGCAGGAGGTCGTCCCGGAGACCCGAATCACCACCGACGGGTCCGGCGGCTTCTCCGGCGAGTACGACGTTGACCTGAACAAGCACCCGGCGCTGCTCGGGTCGGTGTACGACCAGGCCGGCGAGGACCTCGAGCTGGCCGCCCACACCCGCGCCCAGGCTCCCGCCCACTGTCGTCGCGAGGTCAGCCTCCCCTACAGCGGCTCGCCCTCCGCCCCGACCGCCACCCTCGCCGGCGCCCTCCTCGGCGCCGGCGGCCTGCTCCTGTTCGCCACCCGCCGCCGCCACCGCCCGGCCAGCCCCTGACCTGCAGCCGGGCCCTGGCGCCGCGCATCGTCGCCAGACCGAGCGTGCGGCCGTGGTTGGATGGTGTCCATGAGGCGGGTTGGGTACGTGATCTTGTTCGTGGGTGACCTGGAGCGGTCGATCGCGTTCTACCGGGACGTGGTCGGGCTCCAGCTCAAGCTGCAGGGGGACGGGTACGCGGAGTTCGCGACCGAGGGGACCAGGTTCGGGCTGTACCACCGGGGCCGGCTGCCGGAGCTGATCGGGCGGGAGCCCGTGACCAGCGGGCCCGGTGGGGAGGTGGTGTTCCTGGTCGATGACGTCGACGCCCAGGCGGGACGGCTCGAGCAGGCGGGCGTGACGCTGCTCAGCGGGCCGGTGGACCGGCCCTGGGGGCACCGGACGCTGCATTTCGAGGACCCGGACGGGTTCGTGGTGGAGCTGGCCGAGGAAATACCCCGGCAACCCCGGCAAGGGCGACGGTAGACTCGGCCGACCGCCCGGACCGCTCGAAGGATGCATCCATGCCGATCAGCCGTGCTGACGTCGAGCACGTCGCCCGCCTCGCCCGCCTCGCCCTCACCGACGAGGAGCTCGACCGCTTCCAGGCCCAGCTGTCGGTGATCCTGGAGGAGGCCGACAAGATCAGGCGGCTGCCGACCGAGGGCGTGCCGCCGACCGCCCATCCGCTGCCAAGGGTGAACGTGTGGCGGGACGACCTGCCGGGGCCCTGCCTGACCCGCGAGGAGGCGCTGTCGACCGCGCCCGAGGTCGAGCAGGACCGGTTCAAGGTGCCGAGGATCATCGAGGAGGCACCGTGAGCGCCCCGGTGAACCTGGCCGACCTGACCGCCCACGAGCTGGCCGGGCGGTTCGCGAGCGGGGAGGCGACCGCGGTCCAGGCCACCGAGGCGGCCCTGCAGCGGATCGCGGCCACCGACGAGGTGCTGCACGCCTTCCTGACCGTCACCGGCGAGCAGGCCCTGGCCGCCGCCCTCCAGGTCGACCGGGCGAGGGAGCGGGGGGAGCCGCTCGGCCCGCTGGCCGGCGTGCCCCTGGCCCTCAAGGACGTCCTGGTCACCAAGGGGGTGCGGACCACAGCGGGGTCGCGCATCCTCGACGAGTTCGTGCCTCCCTACGACGCCACCGTGGTCCGCCGGCTGCGCGCGAACGGCGTGGTCATCCTGGGCAAGACCAACATGGACGAGTTCGCCATGGGCTCATCGACCGAGAACTCCGGCTACGGGCCCACCCGCAACCCGTGGGACACGAGCCGGGTGCCGGGCGGGTCCAGCGGCGGGTCGGCCGCGGCGGTGGCGTCCGGGCAGGCCGCGCTGGGGATCGGCACCGACACCGGCGGCTCGATCCGCCAGCCGGCGGCGCTGTGCGGCATCGTCGGCGTCAAGCCGACCTACGGGCTGGTCAGCCGGTACGGGCTGATCGCCTTCGCGTCCTCGCTCGACCAGGTCGGCCCGTTCGCGCGCGACGTGCGCGACGCGGCCACGCTGCTGGAGGCGATCGCCGGCCACGACCCGATGGACTCGACCTCCATCCCCGACGCCCCGGCCGACCTCACCTCCCGGCTCGACGGCGGGGTCGAGGGCCTGCGGGTCGGGGTGGTCAAGGAGCTGTTCCTGGAGGGCACCGAGCCGGGCGTGCTGGCCCGGGTCAGGGAGGGGCTGGACCGGCTGGAGCGGCTCGGCGCCCGCCTCGAGGACTGCTCGCTCCCGTCGTTCGAGTACGCGCTGTCGGCCTACTACCTGATCGCCCCCGCCGAGTGCTCCTCCAACCTGGCCCGCTACGACGGGGTCCGTTGGGGGCTGCGGGCCAAGGACTCCGACGACGTGGTCGACATGATGCAGCGGACCCGCCAGGCCGGCTTCGGGGCCGAGGTCAAACGGCGCATCATGCTCGGCACCTACGCCCTGTCGGCCGGCTACTACGACGCCTACTACGGCCAGGCCCAGAAGGTCCGCACCCTGGTCCGCCGGGAGCTGGAGGCGGCCTACGAGCGCTTCGACCTGCTGGTCGGGCCGACCGCCCCGACGGTGGCGTTCCCGGTGGGCGAGAAGGCCGACGACCCGCTGGCCATGTACCTCAACGACGTGTTCACCATCCCGGTCAACCTGGCCGGCAACGCGGCCGTCTCGGTGCCGGCGGGACTGTCCGACGGGCTGCCGGTCGGCCTGCAGCTGATCGCCCCGGCGCTCGGCGAGGCGACCATGCTCCGGGCCGCCTGGGCCTTCGAGCAGGACCTCGGCCTCGGTGCCCGGCCAACGGAGGTGCGCCAGTGACCGCCGCCGTCGCCGAGGATGTCGGCGCCCGCCGCTACGAGACGGTGATCGGCATCGAGACCCATTGCGAGCTAAGCACTGCCACCAAGATGTTCTGCGCCTGCCCGACCGTTTTCGGCGCCGACCCGAACACCCAGGTCTGCCCCGTCTGCCTCGGGGAGCCCGGGTCGCTGCCGGTGGTCAACGCCCGCGCCGTTGAGTACGCCGCCCGGATCGGGCTTGCCCTGCACTGCCGGATCGCCGAGCGGTCGCAGTTCCACCGCAAGAACTACTTCTACCCGGACATGCCCAAGAACTACCAGATCTCCCAGTACGACGAGCCGCTGTGCGTCGGCGGCTGGCTGGACGTCGACGTCGAGGGCGAGGTCCGGCGGATCGGCATCACCCGGGTGCACCTGGAGGAGGACACCGGCAAGAGCCTCCATGTCGGGGCGACCGGGCGCATCCACGGGGCCGACTACTCGCTGGTCGACTACAACCGGGCCGGCATCCCGCTGGTCGAGATCGTCTCCGAGCCCGACCTGCGCTCGGCCGAGGAGGCACGGGCCTACGCCGAGGAGCTGCGGGCGCTGCTGCTGTCCCTCGGGGTCTCCGACGCCAAGCTGGAAGAGGGCTCGATGCGGTTCGACGTCAACGTGTCGATCCGGCCGGTCGGCCACGCCGACTTCGGCACCAAGGTCGAGTTGAAGAACCTGAACTCGCTGCGCAGCCTGTACCGGGCGGTCGGCTACGAGGCCGAGCGGCAGCGGCGGGTGCTGGCCGGCGGCGGCCAGCTGGCCCAGGAGACCCGCCACTGGGACGAGGGCGCCGGGCGGACCGAGCCGATGCGGTCCAAGGAGTTCGCCACCGACTACCGCTATTTCCCCGAGCCCGACCTGGTCCCGATCGAGGCCACCGCCGGCTGGGTCGACGGGCTCAGGGCCGAGCTGCCCGAGCTGCCGGCCGAGCGCCGGGCGCGGCTGGCCGAGGCGACCGGCCTGCCCGCCAAGGAGGTCGGCTGGCTGGTCCGCGACCCCGAGGTGCTCGACTACTTCCAGGCCGTCACCGGAGGGCCGCAGGACGCCGCCCGGGCCGGTGGTCCGGGTGGCTCACGCCCGGCCCCCCGGCCGGTCCCCGGGCGGGACCCGAAGGTGGTGGCCGGGTGGGTGATGGGTGAGCTCCAGCGCAACCTGCGCGAGCACGGGCGGACCATGGCCTCCAACCCGGTCGGGCCGGAGCGGCTGGGCGAGCTGCTCGACCTGGTGGCCGCCGGCACCGTCTCGGCCACCGCGGCCAAGGACGTGCTGGCCGAGATGTTCAGCTCCGAGGCGTCGCCCACCACCATCGTGGAGCGCAAGGGCCTGGCCCAGATCTCCGACACCGGCGAGCTGGAGGCGGTCGTGGAGCGGGTGGTGGCCGCCAACCCCGACCTTGCCGACAAGTTCCGGGGGGGCAAGCGGGGCGTGCTCGGCGCCCTGGTCGGTCAGGTCATGCGCGAGACCCGCGGCCGGGCCAACCCCAAGCTGGTCAACGACCTGCTGGAGCGGGCCATCGGCGGCTGAGCAGCTCAGAGGTCCTGGATCGGGGGCCGCGCGTACACGCGCAAACCAGGACGTATAAGCTCCTGCCCCACTATGGATGCCATCACTCCGCAGGTGCTCCTCGGTCGCTACGAGGTCGGCCGGCTGCTCGGCGCCGGTGGCATGGCCGAGGTGTTCGAGGGCCGCGACCGGCTGCTGGCCCGCCGGGTGGCCATCAAGGTCCCGCTGGCGCAGTTCGCCCACGACCCGGAGTTCACCCAGCGCTTCCGCCGCGAAGCCCAGGCCGCGGCCAGCCTCTCCCATCCCGGCGTCGTCGGCGTCTACGACACCGGCTGGGAGAACGGCACCCACTTCATCGTCATGGAGTACGTGGAGGGCCGCACCCTCAAGGACGTGATCCGGGCCGAGGCGCCGCTGTACCCGGACCGGGCGGCCGAGATCGCCGCCGACGTCTGCTCGGCCCTGTCCGCGGCCCATGCCCGCGGCCTGGTCCACCGGGACGTCAAGCCGGCCAACATCATGCTGATGCCCGACGGCCGGGTGAAGCTGATGGACCTCGGGATCGCGCGGGCCGACGCCGGCGAGTCGGCCACCCAGACCGCGGCCATGCTCGGAACCGCCCAGTATCTCTCGCCCGAGCAGGCCCAGGGCCAGGCGGTCGACTTCCGCAGCGACCTGTACTCGCTCGGCTGCTGCCTGTACGAGATGCTCACCGGGACGGTGCCGTTCCGGGGAGCGACCCCGGTGGCCATCGCCTACCGCCACGTCCGCGAGGACCCGGCCCCGCCCCGGCTGCTCAACCCCGACGTGCCGCCGTCCCTGGAAGCGGTCTGCCTGAAGGCGATGGCCAAGCGCCCCGAGGACCGCTATCAGACGGCGATCGAGCTGCGCACCGACCTGCAGCGGGCCAGGACGGGGCAGCGGGTGGCGGCCAGCCCGGCCGAGGGGGCCGCGGCGATGGCCACCACCGTGCTGCCGCCGCTGGCCGGCTACCCGGGCGCCGCCGGCGACCCGACCTCGACGCTCGGCGGGCCGGTGACCCCCGGCCGCGCCGCCCGCCATGCCGAGCCGCCCCCGAAGCGGCGGCGCTGGCCGACCTACGTGCTGGTCCCGCTCGGCCTGCTGGCGCTGGCGGTCGGGGTCGCGTTCGTGGTCTCTCGGCTGGTCGGCGGCCTTCCCGAGACGCAGTCGGCCTCGACCCTGCCCACCGCCACCACGCCGCAGCTGGTGGCGACGACCGCCCTGCCCACCTCGACCTCCCAGCTCCCGACCACCTCCCAGCTCCCCACCACCTCGGCGCCGCCGACCACCGCGCCGCCGACGACCCAGGAGCAGCAGGGTCAGGTGCAGGTGCCCGACGTGATCGGCCGCCGGCCCCGGGCGGCGCGGATCGAGCTGCAGCAGGCCGGTCTGCGGGTGGAGCAGCGCCAGGTCCCGGTCCGCGACCCCCGGCAGGACAACCGGGTCATCCTGCAGGTCCCGCAGGCCGGGTCGACCGTCGCGCGGGGCTCAACGGTGACCATCGTGGTCGGGGTCGGCGGCGGCGACGGCTGAGCGCGGTGGTGCCGGCCCAAGGGCGCTGACGGTGAGGTCGTCGCGTTCCGGCTCCTTGTACAGCCCAAGGGGGGTGCGGCTGACCGGGCCGGTTGCCGGGGTTGCGACCAGGGCGCCGCTGAACGCGCCAAGGGGGCCGCGGCGGGGATCGACGATCACGTAGGCGCTGGCCTCGCCGCCGGGCGGCAGGGTGACCCGCCCCGGCGAGACCACGGCCATGCCAGGAGGCGCCGGGTCGCCCCGCGGGTCGCGCAGCTGCACCGTCAGGTCGACGGTGGCCGGCTGGTCGCCGAGGTTGGCGACCAGCACCGGCTTGGCCACCCGCCTGGCGCCGGTCTGGGGGTAGCGGAACAGGCCGAAGTCGAGGTTGGCCCGGCGGACGATCACCCGCTGGTGGATCGCGTGGGCGACGTCCAGGCGGCCGCCGCCCTGCTGGTAGACGCTGAGGTCCGGGTGGGGCTCGGCGGTGCCCATCAGCACCGCCTTGATCCGGGTCGGGCTCCAGTCCGGCCATCGCTGGGCGAGCATGGCGGCGGCGCCGGCCACGTGCGGAGCGGCCATGGAGGTGCCGGAGAGGCGTGTGTACCACTGGTCGACGGGGTCGCCGAGGAAGGTGCCGGCGGCCCGGGCGGCGACGATGTCGACCCCGGGGGCGGTGATGTCGGGCTTCATGGCGTAGTCGCCGGAGCGGGGACCGCGGCTGGAGAAGCCGGCCAGTGCGTCCCCGGCGTCGACGGCGCCGACGGTGAGGGCGCTGTTGGCCGACCCTGGCGTCTCCACCGTCTGCTCTCCCGGGCCCGAGTTGCCGGCCGAGATGACGAACAGCAAGCGCCTGGTGGCGGTGATCCGGTCGACGGCCTGGCTGAGCGGGTCGGTGCCGTCGGTCGGGAAGGCGCCGAGGCTCATGTTGGCCACCCTGGCCCGCTGCGCGGCCGCCCATTCCATCCCGGCGATGATGTCCGACTCGTTGCCGAACCCGAAGTCGTCCAGGACCTTGGCGTTGAGCAGGCTGGCTCCGAAGGCAACCCCCTTGCGCGCGCCGGCCGCCCGTGCCCCGGTCCCGGCGACGACGGAGGCGACGTGGGTGCCGTGGCCGTCCCGGTCGGTGACACCCTCCGAGTCGGAGAAGTTGGCCGCCGCGGCCACCTTGCCCATGAGGTCGGGATGGCCGGCGTCGATGCCGGTGTCGAGCACCGCGACCCGGACGCCCTGTCCGGTGAGCCCTGCCGTCCAGGCGGCAGGGGCGCCGATCTGGGTGAGGTTGGGGTCAAGGGCGGTCTTGTGGAAGCGGCGGTCGAGCCAGACCCGCGTCACCCCGGCCGGGCGGCCGCCGGCCAGGGCGGCGCCCAGCCGGGCCGCCACCCGCCGCGGCTGGCGGACGGCGGTGGCGCGCAGGCTGCCGAGCTCCCGCACCGGGCGCAGCCTGGCCGCGGCCAGGACCGGCGGCCTGGCCGTCCCGGCGCGCTGGACGATCAGCGGCAGGTCGGCCGCGCGGGCGTCGTCGTAGCGCATGCGCATCAGCTGGCTGAGGTTGAACAGGTCCGGGTCGAGGACCCGCCCGACCAGCCGCTGCACGTCACTCGGGACCACGTGGATGTCGCCGTCGATCGTGGCCGTCTGGAACGCCACCGGTCCGCCGGCCCGCTTGGCCTGGACCACCGTGACCCCGGTCCGTCCGCCGGCCTTGCGCATGATCACCTTGTCGCCGGTGAGCAGGGTGACGGTGACCGGCCTGCTCCCGCCCCCCGCGGCGGTGGCCGACCCGGCCGGCTGGCGACCGTTGGCGACCCCTGGCGTGGCGGCCAGCAGCGCGAGCGTGGCCAGCAGGACGGCGAGGCGGCGGAGACGGGGCATGGCAACCTCCCGGGGACCAGATCGCTGCCGAGCGACGTTCGCACCGAAGGTGGCTTGCGTCCAGGATGCTGGGAAGACCGTGTCCATCCTGTGACCGGCGGGTCCGGCGTGGTTGGCCCGGTCTGGCTCAGTCGCGCTCGAGCTCGTTGGCCCTGAGCGACCTGGTGATGGCGCGGAACTGGCGGCGCCGTTCGGCGGCGGCCAGCGGGTCGGCGCGCCGCTCGGCCCAGGCCAGCTCTCGCTGGAGCTTCTCCCACGCGGCGAGGCGGTCGGCCTCCAGGCGGCCGTCCTCGACCGCCTCCATGACCGCGCAGCCGGGCTCGGTCCGGTGCCGGCAGTCGCCGAAGCGGCAGCCGGCGGCCAGCGCCTCGACGTCGTCGAAGACGGCGGCGGTGCCGGCACTGCCGGTCCACAGGCCAAGCTCTCGCAGGCCTGGGGTGTCGATGACCAGGCCGCCGCCGGCGAGGACGACGAGCTGGCGGGTGACGGTTGTGTGGCGGCCCTTGCCGTCGGCCCTCACCTCGCCCGTGGCCAGCAGGTCGCGGCCGGCCAGGCGGTTGACCAGGGTCGATTTGCCGACCCCGGAGGAGCCGAGCAGCACGGCGGTACGGCCCGGCTGCAGCCTGGCCGCGATGGCGCCGACGCCCTCGCCGGTGAAGCAGCTCAACGCGAGCACGTCGACCCCAGGGGCGACCGCGGCCAGGCCGGCCAGCTCGGTGGCGACGTCGGTGCCCCACTCGGGGCACAGGTCGGCCCGGCCGAGCACGACCAGCGGCTGGCCGCCGCTCTCCCAGGCAAGGGCGAGCAGGCGCTCGAGGCGCCGCGGGTTGGCGTCGCGTCCAGGGGCCACCACCAGAAGTACCAGGTCGATGTTGGCGGCCAGCACCTGCTCGCCGGCGCCCGAGCCAGGCTGGCGGCGGGTCACCGCCGTACGGCGGGGGAGCACGGCGTGGACGCGGTCGTCGCGCACGGCAACCCAGTCGCCGACCGCCGGCAGGTCGGCGACGCTGGGGCCGGCCAGGTGGCGCAGGCGGCCGGTCGCCTGGGCAGGCAGCTCGCCGTTCTCGGTGGCGACCATGTAGCCGCCCCGGTGGGCGGCGGTCACCCGGGCGGGCCGGTGCCCGGAGGCCGCCCAGGGCGCGAACTGGTCGGCGAAGGCGCCGTCCCAGCCGAGCAATCCGAGGTCCATGGGCCCAGTGTGGCGGGCGGCGGCGCCGCCCGCACCCGAATTCAGGCGCCGCCGGCGCGGTGTCTCCTTGACCACGACCGCGGCCCGAGATCAGGATGCGGCCGCCGGGCGCGACATTTCGCATCCGAGGAAAGGAGAGCCGAGGGTGGGCAGCGGATGACCACCGCCAGGATCATCGAGGCCGTCGGCAGCCTGCTGTGGCCGTTGCTGGTCGCCGTGATCGTGTTCCGGCTGGCCCCGCACGTCCCAGGCCTGGTCGCCGACCTGCGCCGCGCCATGCGCACCCGTGCCTTCACGGTCAAGATCGGCGGCGCCGAGCTGTCGGTCGAGGAGGCCACCGAGCAGCTCCGGCGGCAGGTCACCGATCTCCAGACCCACATGGCGACCCAGCTCGCCGCGCGGGGCGAGGTCGGCGAGGAGCCAGGCGCGGTCGCCGCCGGGCCCGTCGCCGACCAGGGCCGGTCCACCGTCCTGTGGGTCGACGACAACCCGGAGGCCAATGCCCTGGTGATGGCCAAGCTGCGCGACGACGGCATCGAGGTGCTGCAGGCCCGGTCGACCGCGGAGGCGATGGACGTGCTGACGCTGCGCCGGGGAGTGCGCGCGATCGTGACCGACCTGGGTCGCACCGAGGGCGGCGAGTTCCGCTCCCACGCCGGCCTCGCCCTGCTCCGCCAGCTGCGCGAGGCCGAGCTCGACCAGCCGGTCGTCGTCTACACCAGCAGCCGTGGGGTCGAGCGGCACCGGGAGGACGCTCTCGAGGCTGGGGCCGCGGTCGTGACCGCCTCCCCGACCGAGCTGTTCGCCGCCCTCAACCGGGTCCTGGCCGGTCCCACCCCGGAATCCGAGGCACCTGCTCCGGCGGCGTCCGGTCGGACGGTTCCCGGTCCGGCCGGCCCGCCCTCGCCTCCGTCGCCCGGGGTGCTCCGACCCCGCCGCCGCCCGGCCCGCCCGGGGTAGCACCCCGCCGCCAGGCGATCGACGACCTGGTGGACTGATCAGCCGCGGGTGATGACGACCTTGCCGGTGACCTTGCGGGCGTACAGGTCGCGGATCAGGGGGACGGCGCCGGCCAGGGGGGCGGTGGCCTGGACCTTGACGCCGAGCTGGCCGTCGCCGGCCTGCTCGGCCAGGTTGGCCATGTCCTTGACGGCCTGGGCGGGGGGGACGCTGGTGAAGACCCGGAAGCCGTAGATGGTGACGCCCTTGGAGTAGAACGACTCGACCCGGAAGGTGGACTCGGCGTCGGCCGAGTTGCCGTACACCACCACCCGGCCGCCCCGGGCCGTGGCGTCCAGCAGCGGGCTCAGCATCGGGCCGCCGATGCCGTCCAGGACCACGTCGAACTCCCCGTCGACCGGCGAGCCGTCACCGGGGTGGAGCAGCGCCTGCGCCCCGGCGGCGCGCACCGCCTCGGCGCGTTCCTGGCTGGCCGCCTGGCCGGTCACGGCGGCCTTGGCCTGGAGGGCGAGCTGGATGGTGAACAGGCCGACCCCGCCGGCCGCTCCGGTGACCAGGACCCGGTCGCCGGCGTGGGCTCTGGCCAGGCGGAGGATGCCGGCCGCGGTGAGCCCGGCGACGGGCAGGGTCGCCGCGGTGACGAAGTCGCAGGCGCTCGGCAGCGGCGCGGTCCACTCGGCCGGCACCGCCACCCGCTCGGCGAAGGTGCCGCCGCTCGCGGAGAGCGCCAGCACACGCTCACCGATGTCGAACTGGGTCACGCCCTCGCCGAGGGCGGCCACGGTCCCGGCCACGTCCCAGCCGATCACCGTGCCCGGCGGCTGCTTGGCCGCCGTGCGGATCTCGCCCCGGTTGACCGAGGCCGCCTCCACGTCGAGCAGGAGCTGCCCGGGGCCTGGGGTCGGCTCGGGGACGTCGGCCAGGATCAGAGGTGGGGAAGCGGCCGGGTCGGCCACGAGCGCGCGCATGCGGCAAGCGTACTACGCCCTTTCATCCCCAACCGATCCGCCGATCAGCGGGGATGAGGGGATGGATGGCCGCCGGGCCGTCCTTGAGCTTGACATGGTCTGTACCATCCGAGAAACGCAACCGTTACTTGCGACAAGGATCCTGATGCCACCTCGGTTCACTCTGGTACTTATCGACTAGCGCGGACGACGCCGCCATAGGCGGGTCCGCGCGGAACCTCCTACGCCCTCGAGGCAGGAGGTTTTTTTCTTGCCCGGCTACCAAACCCCCGTGGGAGACACCGTGAAGCTGACCGGCGCGCAAGCGCTCATCCGCAGCCTGGAAGCCTGCGACGTCGAGGTCATGTTCGGCCTGCCCGGCGGGGCCATCCTCCCGGCCTACGACCCGATCCGGGAGTCGTCGGTGCGCCACATCCTGGTCCGGCACGAGCAGGGCGCCGGGCACGCCGCCGAGGGCTACGCCTGGGCCACGGGCAAGGTCGGGGTGTGCATGGCGACCAGCGGACCGGGCGCCACCAACCTGGTCACCGCCCTGTGCGACGCCTACATGGATTCGGTGCCGCTGGTGGCCATCACCGGGCAGGTGCCGAGCTGGGCGATCGGCTCCGACGCGTTCCAGGAATGCGACACCACCGGCATCACCATGCCCGTCACCAAGCACAACGAGCTGGTCCTTGACGTCGACCGGATCCCGGGGGCGGTGGCCGAGGCGTTCCACATCGCCGCCTCCGGGCGGCCCGGCCCGGTCCTGGTCGACGTGCCCAAGGACATCCTCCAGGCCACCACCGAGTGGGCCTGGCCGGCCACCACCGACCTGCCCGGCTACCGGCCGGTGGCCCGGCCCAACAGCAAGCGGGTCAGGGAGGCGGCGGCGGTGCTGCGGGCGGCCAGGCGGCCGGTGCTGTACGTGGGCGGCGGCGTGACCAAGGCCGGGGCCGAGACGGCCCTGCGCGAGCTGGCCGAGGCGGCCGGAGCGCCGGTGACCACCACCCTGATGGCTCGCGGCGCCTTCCCCGACAGTCACCCGCTGGCCCTCGGCATGCCGGGCATGCATGGCAACTACGCGGCCGTGGCCGCCCTGCAGGAGGCCGACCTGCTGGTCGCCCTCGGGGCCCGCTTCGACGACCGGGTGACCGGCAACCTGGCCACCTTCGCCCCCGCGGCCAAGATCGTCCACGCCGACATCGACCCGGCCGAGATCGGCAAGAACCGGACCGCCGACGTGCCCATCGTCGGCGACGTGCGCGTGGTGATCGAGGAGCTGGTGACCGCCTTCCGGGCCGCGGTGGCCGAGGAGGGTCCCGGCGACACCGCCGGCTGGCAGCGGGCCACCGCCCAGTGGAAGCAGCGCTTCCCGTTCCGCTACGACCAGCAGGACGGCGGGCCGCTCAAGCCCCAGCACGTGGTCGAGCGGGTGTCGGCCCTGACCGGTGGCGAGGCCGTGGTGGTCGACGGGGTCGGCCAGCACCAGATGTACGCCGCCCAGCACTTCCGCTTCGACCGGCCCCGGTCCTGGATCAACTCCGGCGGGCTGGGCACGATGGGCTTCGCCGTCCCTGCTGCCATGGGGGCCAAGGTCGGCCGGCCCGACGAGCTGGTGGTGGCCATCGACGGCGACGGCTGCTTCCAGATGACCGCCCAGGAGCTGGCCACCTGCACCACCGAGCGGATCCCGATCAAGGTGCTCATCCTCAACAACGGCCACCTCGGGATGGTCCGCCAGTGGCAGGAGCTGTTCTACGACGAGCGCTACTCCGAGGTGCACCTGGGCTTCGAGGTGCCCGACTACGTGCGCCTGGCCGAGGCCTACGGCGCGCTCGGCCTGCGTTGCGAGCGGGCCGAGGACGTCGACGCCACCCTGGAGAAGGCGCTGGCCACCGACGACCAGGCGGTGGTGGTGGACTTCCGGGTCGACGCCCACGAAGGCGTCTTCCCGATGGTCCCGGCCGGCCGGCCCAACGACGAGATCATCCTCGGCCCCGAGTTCTCCCCCGAGGAGCAGGCGGCGGCGACCCGCAGGGAGGTCCGGCTGCCATGAGCACCCACACCATCTCGGTGCTGGTCGAGGACCGGCCGGGGGTTCTGGCCCGTATCTCCGGGCTGTTCAGCCGGCGCGGCTTCAACATCGACTCGCTGGCCGTCGGGCCGACCGAGGACCCGGGCCGCAGCCGCATGACGATCGTGGTCGACTGCGCCGAGCGATCCCTGGAGCAGGTCACCAAGCAGCTCAACAAGCTGGTCCACGTGCTCAAGATCGTCGAGCTGGAGCCGGACCGGGCGGTGGAGCGCGAGCTGGTCCTGGTGAAGGTCAAGGCCGACCCGGCCGTCCGCTACCAGATCGTCGAGCTGGCCGAGATGTTCAGGGCCAAGATCGTCGACGTGGCCCCGGAGGCGCTCACCATCGAGGCCACCGGCAGCCCGGCCAAGATCAAGGCCATGCTCGAGCTGCTCGACCCCTACGGCATCCGCGAGCTCGCCCGTACCGGCCGGGTCGCCCTGGCCCGCGGCGGCAAGGGCATCGCTGACAAGCCGTTACGAGTGGCCCGGCCGGCGTAGGCGGCGACCGATGCGCGACTGCCACCACCGTCCCCGATCCATGCGGGTGGAAGTCCGGGTCCCCTCCACCGCCTACTCAAGAGCGCCTGTGCCATAGCACGCTGATCGCCGAGCTTTGACTGCTCCATCCAAGGAGGCACCCCCGCGATGGCCACCATCTACTACGACGACGACGCCGACCTCGGCCTCGTCCAGTCCCGCAAGGTCGCCGTGCTCGGCTACGGCTCCCAGGGCCACGCCCACGCCCTGTCGCTGCACGACTCCGGCTGCGAGGTGCGGGTCGGGCTGGCCGAAGGGTCCAAGAGCCGGGCCGCGGCCGAGGCCTCCGGGCTGACCGTGACCAGCCCGGCCGAGGCGACCGCCTGGGCCGACCTGATCATGGTGCTGGTCCCCGACACCGTCCAGCGCCACCTGTACGCCACCGACATCGCGCCCAACCTCGAGCCGGGCGACGCCGTGTTCTTCGCCCACGGCTTCAACATCCACTTCGGCTACATCGAGGTGCCCGACACCGTCGACGTCGCCATGGTCGCCCCCAAGGGCCCCGGCCACCTGGTCCGGCGCCAGTTCGAGAACGGCCAGGGCACCCCGGTGCTGGTCGCGGTCGCCCAGGACGCCTCGGGCAAGGCCTGGGACCTGGCCAAGAGCTATGCCCGGGCGATCGGCGGGACCAGGGCCGGGGCGCTGGTCACCACCTTCCAGGAGGAGACCGAGACCGACCTGTTCGGCGAGCAGGCGGTGCTCTGCGGCGGCGCCACCGCGCTCGTCCAGGCCGGCTTCGAGACCCTGGTCAAGGCCGGCTACCAGCCCGAGGTGGCCTACTTCGAGTGCCTGCACGAGCTCAAGCTGATCGTCGACCTGATGTACGAGGGCGGCCTTGCCGGCATGCGCTACTCGGTGTCGGACACGGCCGAGTACGGCGACTACACCCGCGGCCCGCGGATCGTCGGCGACGCCGCACGGGCCGAGATGGCCCGCATCCTGTCCGAGGTCCAGTCGGGGGCGTTCGCCCGCGAGTGGGTCGAGGAGGACGACCAGGGCCGGCCCAACTTCACCCGGATGCGCCAGGCCGGGGCGAACCACCCGATCGAGCGGACCGGGAAGCCGCTGCGCAAGATGATGTCGTGGCTGCGGGAGCAAGGGTAGCGTCGCCCGATGGCAAGGATCCTGATCGCCGAGCCGCTGGCTGACGCCGGCGTCGAGCTGCTGCGCGCCCACCACGAAGTGGACGCGCGCACCAGCACGACCCGCGAGGAGCTGCTGGCCGCCGTCTCCACAGCCGACGCCCTGGTGGTCCGGTCGGCCACCAGGGTCGACGCCGAGGTCCTGGAGGCCGCCCGCAGCCTCAAGGTGGTCGGCCGGGCCGGCATCGGCCTGGACAACGTCGACGTGGCAACGGCCACCCGGCTCGGGATCATGGTGGTCAACGCGCCCCAGTCCAACGTGATCTCGGCCGCCGAGCACACCGTCGCCCTGATCCTCGCCCAGGCCCGCAACATCCCCCAGGCCCACGCCGCCCTGCGCGACGGCCGCTGGGAGCGCACCCGCTTCCAGGGAGTCGAGCTGTACGGCAAGACCCTCGGCATCGTCGGGCTGGGTCGGGTGGGGGCCATGGTCGCCCAGCGCTGCAACGCCTTCGGCATGAAGCTGCTGGCCTACGACCCCCACGTCAGCCGCGACCGGGCCGGCCAGATGGGGGTCGAGCTGGCCAGCCTGGCCGAGGTGCTCGGCCGGGCCGACGTGGTCACCATCCACCTGCCCAAGACGCCGGAGACGACCGGCCTGATCGGCGAGGCCGAGCTGGCCGCCATGAAGCACGGGGCCCGGCTGGTCAACACGGCCCGAGGCGGGCTGGTCGACGAGGCCGCGCTCGCCAAGGCGGTCGGCGACGGCCACCTGGCCGGGGCCGCCCTCGACGTGTTCGCCGAGGAGCCGACCACCGCCAGTCCCCTGTTCGAGCAGGACGACGTGGTCGTCACCCCCCACCTGGGCGCATCCACCGCCGAGGCCCAGGACAAGGCCGGCATCACCATCGCCGAGCAGCTCCTGCTCGCCCTGGCCGGCCAGTTCGTGCCCAACGCGGTCAACGTCGCCGCCGGCCCGGTGCCCGACGCCCTGCGCCCGTTCCTGCCGCTGGTCGAGAAGCTCGGGCAGCTGTACACGGCCCTGGCCGGCGGCGGTCCGGGGGGGAGGACCAGCGCCATCGGCGCCGGCCGGCTGCGGATCGACTACCTCGGCGCCCTGGTCGACCAGGACACCCGGGTGCTGACCCTGGCCGCGCTCAAGGGCATGCTCGGCCCGGTCTGCCACGAGCCGGTCACCTTCGTGAACGCGCCGCTGCTGGCGGCCGAGCGCGGCATCGAGATCACCGAGTCCAAGACCAGGCGCAGCCGCGACTGGGTCAACCTGATCACGCTGTCCGGGGAGGGGTCGAGGGGGCCGGTCGGTGTGGCCGGCACCACCGTCGGCCCGCGCGACAAC
>DATHIG010000202.1:0-3439 GCA_035490035.1 Actinomycetes bacterium | reverse complement strand
GAGTGGGCGTTCGGTCCCGGCAAGCTGGCCTTCCACGACCTCGCCCCGACGACGACGGCCGCCGGCGCGATCGTACGGCTGGAGGAGGGCCAGCGGTTGCTCCGGGCCGAGCTGGACACGCTCCCCGATCGGGCGCTGGACGAGCCTCGGTCGACCAACTGGGGCGAGCAGTGGCCGGCCTGGCGGATCTTCTGGGCGATGATCGACCACGATGGCCACCACGGGGCCGAGATCGGCTGCCTGCGAGACCTGTACCGGGTGCGCCGCTCAATGACCGGCTAGCCTCGGCCAGCCTCGCTCGACCGCGGCGGTGTCACGTCCTGCCCTGGGTGATCCGGAGAGGATCGATCCCTGCCCTGGTCCCACCCATGCCGATCCCGCTGCGGCCGGCGCTCGCTCTCGTCCCGCCTCGGGTGGGGGCAGGGCGTCCGGCCGCCTGGATGCCGGTCCGGGTCCGCCGGCTTGTGCGCGCGGGGCCGGTGCCCGCCCGAACGGGGTGGAGTGAAGACCCGCCCGGCCAGGTGGCGTTTGCGGTCGGCCCAGCGCCGAAGTGGGGGCTCGGGCTGCGGTGGTTGCGGTCTTGGGGGCCGAACCGGTCGAGGGGCCGGCGGCGGAGGCGGCGGGCCGAGCACCGGCTGGCGGGCCACGATGGTGCCCTGCCGGGTGGGGCGTCGCTGCGTGGCCAGGACCACGCCTCCGCCGCCGTGATCCACCGGCTGGGAGGTCGCTGGCTGGCGTTGTGGCGCCGGAGGCTTGGTGGCAGGGGTCCGGGATCGGCCAGGGGGCCGCCCGGCACGCTCCCGCTTCGGCGGCTCGACCTGGATGGTGCCCACCGTGCTCAGGTCGGGTACCTGCGGGTCGGGGCGACTTGGGGCCCTGCGGTCGAACGATTCGACCAGCAGCTCACTGCTGGCGAGCATCGCCGCCAGCGACGTTGCCGCCAGCGACGCCACCGCCAGGGCGACAACCACCGATGCAGTGCGGCGCGACGACACGCGAGGCGATCCCCTGCGGCGTAAGTGGATGAGCGGGCGACGGCCCGGCAGCCATCGGCAAGCCAGTCGCTACTCTTGAGCATTTCGGGTCGATCGCTCCTAGCTTACCCTACGCTGGGCGGGGCCGTCTGGCCGCCCGCACCACCAGCAGCACCAAGCCGGCCAGGACCACCACCGGGACGAGCCAGACCACCCCCACCAGGGCGGCCGCCGCCATCACGCCCAGCCCGTTCACGGCCGTTGCCCAGGCCCTGGCCAGCCGACCGGCCGGCTCCCCACCCGGGCCGGCGGCACCTGGCTCGCTGAGCTGGAGGGCGATGGTCGAGTACGAGGACTGGTCATCGAGGTGGTCGACCTGGCCCTGGAGCCGCTCGATGTTGGACTGCACCTGCTGGAGCTGGTTCTGGACCGCGATGACGTCGGCGACCGACTTGGCCCGGTCAAGTAGCCGGAGGTACACGCGCTCCTGGGCACGCCAGGCCAAGAGCTGGCCGTTGAGGTCGATGTACTGGTTGGTGACGTCCTCGGTGCTCGACCGCTCGCCGCGATAGGTGCCAAGGGCCTTGACGTCACGAAGGACCGGCTCGAAGGCGTCGACCGGCACCCGGAAGGTGACCTGCCCGCTGGCCGGGCCACCGTCGGGCACCGAGGTCGACGATCCGACATAGATGCCCTTGGCCCTGGTGACGATCCCGGTGGCCCGGTTGATGGTGTCGTTCAGCCGACCCTTTCCGACCTCCAGGTCGACCGTCGCCGTGCGGACGATCCGGTTGCCCAGGTCGACCAGGCGCACCTGGGCGGCCGCGTCGGTGGTGCCGGCCTTGCCCGGCGAACTGGTCTGCCCCTGCCCGCCGGCAGCCTGGTCGGCGGCCGGGGCCACTTGCGCCTCCGACCCGCCGCCGGCCCCGCCCCCCACATCCCCACCCCTGCTGCATCCGGCCGCGACGACCATCGCGACCAGCGCCACCGCAACCGCCGCCCGGCGAAGCTGCATGCTGTCCTCCCGTGTCGGTCTCTGCTGCTTGTGACGCCGACGCAGACCGAACGGTTCCTCACCGCAACCACCGCTCGCCCGGATCGGCGCCCCCAGGCCGAGCTGGAGCGGCATGTGGATGGTCGCTTGCCGGGCCGGCCTGGGATCTGGAAGCCTCCTCCCCGTCTGGATCGAACGTTGAGGAGCCTTGCCCGTGGCCGTCGCCACCGCCCCGTCCCAGCCCGCCAGCCGCGCCACCCCCGCCCTGCGCGGCGCGGTGCTCGGCCTGTTCGTCGCCTCGGGCGCGGCCGGGCTGGTCTACCAGGTGGTGTGGTCGCGCGAGCTGGTGCTCGTGTTCGGCAACACCACTCAGGCCGTGGCCACGATCGTCACCGCCTTCATGGCCGGCCTCGGCTTCGGCAGCCTGGCCGGCGGTCGGCTGGCCGACACCAGCGCCCGACCGCTGCGCCTGTACGGGCTGGTCGAGCTGGCCGTCGCCGCCATGGCCATCCTGCTGCCGTTCGCCTTCCGTGGCCTGGCCGAGCTCTACCGCGGGGTCTGGCCCAGCCTGGTCGAGCAGCCGGCACAGCTCACCGGCGTCCGCTTCGGCCTCGCGCTGGCGGCGGTGGCTCCGGCGACCTTCCTGATGGGCATGACTCTGCCGCTGCTGACCCGCTACCTGGTCCGCACCCTGGACGAGGCCGGGGCCCGGCTTGGCGAGCTGTACGCGGCCAACACCATCGGCGCCATGGCCGGCACGCTGGTCGGCGGCTTCGTGCTCATCGAGCTGCTCGGCCTGCGGCTGACCAGCTTGGTGGCGGTTGCCCTCAACCTGCTGGCCGGGCTCGGCGCCCTCCTGCTGTCGCGACGCTGGGAGACAGCCAGGCACGGATCCGGCGGGACGGCCTTGGCGGAGCGCCCTTCCAGGCCGCGGGTGCCGCGCTCCTTCGTTCCCCGACGGCGGGCAGTGCTGGCGGCGACGTTCGTCTCCGGGTTCGTCGCCCTCGCCCTCGAGGTGCTCTGGACCCGGATGCTGGCCGAGGGCACCGGCTCCAGCATCTACATCTTCACCACCATCCTGGCCATCTTCCTGCTCGGTATCGCCCTGGGCAGCTTCCTGTACCGGCGCTTCTCCCGGCCCGAGGGCGAACGGCTCGGCATGCTCGGCCTGTGCCTGGCCGGAGTCGGCGTCCTCGCCCAGGCCACGGTGGTGCTCGGCAGCGGGCTGGTCGGCCACGTGCCGTTCGTGGTCCGCACCGTGGTCGTGCTGCTCCCGGCGACGGTGCTGATGGGCTACGCCTTTCCTCTGGCCGGACGCCTGGCCACCCCATCGGCGGAAGCGGCCGGGGGGAGCGTCGGTCTGCTGTACGCGGCCAACACCGGCGGATCCATCCTCGGCTCGTTCGGGGCCGCGTTCGTGCTCGCTGGGACACTCGGCACCAACGGCTCGGTCCTGCTCCTGGGCGGCCTG
>DATHIG010000201.1:0-4757 GCA_035490035.1 Actinomycetes bacterium | reverse complement strand
CCGTGGTAGCCGGGCAGCTGCTCGGAGACCGGGACCAGGCGGTGCAGGACCGGCCGGCGAGCCGCCGGCTGAAATGGCGACGCCCCGCTCCCGTAGCTATCCGTCGCAGGCACGCCGGATGCCGAGGTCCTGGGTGCGTCCTCGCCTTCCCCGTTGCGCGTCATGAGCGGGTGACGGCCCGATGGCATGTGGCGGATTCTGCCTTGCTCGGCCCGGCCATACCGAGATCTGCGGGCCGCTGGAGTGGTCGGGTTGGCACCGTTCTTGCTCCTTCCGCCACACCATGGATGACGGCGTCGGTGGCGGCATGGGCCGGACGTGCGTCGGCCCGAATGGGACACGCCGGATTGGTGGCTTCGCCGCGATGGTGCCGCTGACCGGGCGAGCGGTCCTCACCCGCAAGGGATGATTCCGCGGGTGCAACCCACGGGTCACGGTCCTCCTAGATGACCGGAGGGCAAGATCCGCCCACGTTCTCGTCGCGTGCTGTTGGTTCGCAATCACCCGCTGCGGGTGATGCCCAATCCCTGACGGTCGGAGAGGCTGCCGACGGCCCAATGCTCGGCTTCAGCCCAATCCGAGCGGCGCCGGAGATCGCGAGAAGCAAGGCAGAAGGACGGTGCACCAATGCCAGAGGACCCTGCCCTCACCGAGGCGGAGCGTGCGGAGCTGCAGCGGCTGCGTGCCGAGGTTGCGACCCTGCGCTCGCAGGCACAGCAAGCCGGTGTGGCCGGCAGCGGTCGGTCCGTAGCCGTGGGACGTGGAGCCCGGCAGCGGTGGCGCACCATCGTGGCCACCCTGCTCATCGTGGTCGCGTGCGTGCTTGCGCCGTTGTCGGTGGTGGCGATCTGGACCCGCAACCAGGTGACCAACACCGACCGCTACGTCGCCACGGTCACGCCGTTGGCCAGCGACCCCGCCATCCAGAACGCCATCGCCGACCAGATCACCGCCCAAGTCTTCACCTACATCGACATCAAGGGCCTGACCACCCAGGCAGTCGACGCCCTAGCCGGCCGAGGCCTATCCCCCGACGTCGCCGGCCAGCTCCAGGGGTTCGCCGTGCCGATCGCCAACGGCGTGCAAAGCTTCACCCGCAGCCAGGTCGGCAAGATCGTGGAAAGCGACGCCTTCGCCGACGCCTGGGTCCAGGCCAACCGGGTCGCCCACGCCGAGCTGGTCAAGGCTCTGACCGGCGAAGGCGGCGGGGCGGTCACGGTCGAGAACGACACCGTGAGCCTCAACCTGTCGGCGTTCATCCAGACGGTCAAGCAGCGGCTGGTCGAATCCGGCTTCACCCTGGCCGCCCGGATCCCGGAGGTGAACGCCTCCTTCGTGCTCTTCCAGTCGTCCGACATCACCCGCGCCCGCAATGCCTTCAACCTGCTCAACACCCTGGGTATCTGGCTGCCCATCATCACGCTGGTCTCGCTCGTCATCGGCGTCTACGTCGCCAAAGACCACCGCCGCGCCCTGATCGGCGCCGGCCTCGGCATCGCCGTGGGCATGGTGGTCCTGGCGCTGGGGCTGACGGTGTTCCGGGCGATCTACCTGGACGCCGTACCTGCCGCGGTGCTGCCCCACGATGCGGCGGCGGTCCTGTACGACACCATCGTCCGGTTCCTGCGTCTGGGGCTGCGAACGATCCTCGTCCTAGCCCTGGTGGTCGCCGCCGGCGCGTTCCTCACCGGCCAGTCCGTCACCGCGGTACGGACCCGCCAAGGCCTGACAGGCGCCATCGGCTGGCTACAGGGCAGCGCCGAGCAGGCCGGGTGGCGCACCGGCCCGGTCGGGACCTGGGTGTTTGCCCACAAGCGGGCCCTTCGCATCGGCGCCGTGGCCGCAGCCGCGCTGACGCTGGTGTTCTGGGGCCGCCCCACCGGCAAAGTCGTCATCGGTCTCGCAATAGCGCTGCTCGTCGCACTGGCGGTCATCGAGTTCCTCGGACGCCCAAGCCACCGCACCGCCGAAGTCTCGACTAGCCACACCTGAACCACGTTGGGGAATCGAACGGCACACTCGCATGGGCGCCGACGGCGCTCAGCCACAATTGGCAGAACAGCTCAACAGCCACGAAAGTTCGTTGTTGCTACTACCTGCATGTTCTGACCTGCCCAGGGGGAGTGGTTCTCACCCCGGGTGGGTGCTTTCCTGGTCGCCGGGCGCCTCGGGCAAGCGTCGGACCTCGAGCAGCTCCAGGCCGAGCGACTGGATGCGGTCCAGCAGGCCGTACAGCGCCGCCTGGTCCCGCACCGGGCCGTGCAGGACCGTCTCCACCGGTTCGACGGTCGCGCTCAGGCCCTCGAACGCGGCCGCCACAGCGTCGCTCAGGCGCCCCCTGATCCGGATCTCGTAGCTTCCTCCGCCTCCCGGCACGCGCGACCCCTTTCCAGCGAGCGAGCCGAAGCCGTCAGCCGGATCGTCGCCCCGGGAAGGGTGAATGGGCGTCACCCCATGGGGGTGATCGTTTGGCTGGGTTCGGGTATCGGCGGACAACGCAACGAATCACCCGTGTCGGGTGATCCGCACTCACCTTCGCGGCGCCACAATAGAGCCAGCTTTCACCCACGAAAGGCGAGTCACCATGAGTGACATGCCCATGCAGGACACCAGGGCCGGCGCCGTGTCCCGCGACGCCGTCCGCCGGCTGGCCAGCAGCTGGTGGCTGTTCCTGATCCTCGGCATCCTCTGGATCCTGTTCGGGATGTTCGTGCTGTCCTACAACGTCGGCAGCCTGCTCGCCCTCGCCGTGTTCATCGGGGTCACGTTCGTGATGACCGGCATCACCCAAGTGCTGGCCGCCGGCCGGGTCGACAGCTGGAAATGGCTGTACCTGATCGGCGGGGTGCTGTCGATCATCGCCGGGATCCTCGCGTTCATCTGGCCCGGCAGCACCCTGCTGGTCCTGTCCGTCATCCTGGCGTGGTTCCTGGTCTTCAAGGGCATCGTCGACACGGTCGGCGCGCTAGCCTCGATCGGACGCCCCTGGTGGTGGCTGGGGCTGCTGCTCGGGATCGTCGAGTTCCTGCTCGGGATCTGGGCCGCCGGCTACCCGGGCAAGTCGCTGTTCGTATTCGTCAACCTGGTCGGCATCTACGCCATCTTCTACGGCTTCACCGAGCTGTTCGCCGCCTTCGAGCTGCGCGGGCTCGGCCGGCGCCTCGACCAGGTGACCGAGCGACCGGCCGGGTGACCGAGCGACCGGCCGGGTGACCACAGCAGCTGGAGCTGGTGAGTGTGACCACCGTGCCGCAGGGGCGAGAGGAGAAGTCGTAAGCGAACAGCAGCTGGAGGAGCTGGGCCCGATCGACACGGCCAGCCGGAACCTACTTACCAGGAGCCGGCGCCCCGGAACGCAGCTCTGCTCACCGAGGAAGAGTTCGCGGCCCAGAAAGCCAGGATCCTCAGCACCTGAGCGTTCACTCGGGGGCGTTGGCACCTCGCGGTCCTGAGCGCCGACCTGTGCCGGGGACTGGTCCTTCCCGATCAGGTGGCGAGCGTTCCCCGTGGGCAGCAAGGAGAGGGACCACCAGTGCCCGCATCGGCGGAGCTGGCCCGACGAATAGGGGTGGACATCCCCAGCCATGGTTCGCTCAGTGCACGAACACCTCCAGGACCACGATGAACAGCCCGAACAGCCCGTTGATGGCGCCGGCGGTCAGCGCCGGCAGCCAGCCCCAGCGCTGGCCGCGGGCATACAGGATGCCCCAGGTGACCAGCTCGATCACGCCCAGCCAGAGGGCCAGCCGGACGGCCCGCTGCCCGTCCAGCACCCCGAGCTCCCCGAGGGCCAGCAGCGCCAGCATGGGGACCGGGCCCTCCAGCAGCGACCGCTCCTCGGCCATGGCCGCCCGCACCGCCGCCCAGTCCGGCCGCACCGCCCCCCGCAGGTGGTGGGCCAGGGTCTGGGCGTACACGTGGGCCAGCCAGAACACGAACAGAGTGGCGATCGCCAGCCCGAGCGCCTTGCCGTGGGCCGGGTCGGTCGCGGCCCCGGCGATCACCGCCATGGCGGCGATCGTGCCGTAGATCGCCCCGGCGCTGTCTGGGGCGAAGACCCGCCAACGTGATGGCCGCGCGGTCGCCTCAGGCATCGGTGCTCCTTCCGGGAGGGCGCCTAGTTCACCCTCAGCATGATGACCACCTCCGGGAGGAGGCACATCACCCACATCGGGTGGGCACCGGCCCCGGGAGGTTCCTCCAATAACCGACTCGTAGTCCGGCCCTTCGCTCAGCCTGGGCCGTCGCCGACACTGGCTGCTGCGTCCCGCCTCCTATCCGTCGAGCCGCGACGCCAGGGCAGCGTCCCCTCCAGTTCGATTTCCAGGGAGAAGCTGAGGAACGTTCGGACTAGGACGATGATCCCGAGGGTGAGGGCGCTGTCGAACGTGCGCTCGACCGTGATCGTCAGCACGATGTCAGCGATGATCATGACCTCCAGTCCCAGGAGAATCGCCCGGCCGACACCCTGTCGGGCGCGCTGGTAGGCGGCCCGGCGGTCGCCACCGCGGACGGCCGCCGCGGCCGACACGAAAGCCAGGAGCGAACCGACCACAAGGATCGCCACCCCGGCGATCTCGAACCCCTGGACGACCCGTTCCATCGTCTCGTGGAAGTTCACCCAAGATCACCTCACCTGGTCAGGGTCAACGGCGCGGCGCCGGCCGAGGTGCCGCTGGCTGGGCGACCCCCCGATCACGGGCGTATCCACCGATGGTCGGCCCGGCATGGGCGATCGGACATCACTCCTTACGGGT
>DATHIG010000200.1:0-2382 GCA_035490035.1 Actinomycetes bacterium | reverse complement strand
GCGCCTCGGCCAGCCCGCGCCGCACCGCCGCCCCCAGCCCCCGGTTGGCCCCCATCGCCACCACCCGCGCGCGGGCCAGGGCGGCCAGGCGCGCGGTCCGGTCGGTCGACCCGTCATCGACCACCAGACACTGGACCGGGCGGCCGCACACCGACCGCGGCACCCTGGCGACCACCCCGGCGACGGTCGCCTCCTCGTCGTGGGCGGGCAGGAACAGCACCACATGGCCGTCACCGGCTGGTACCGACGGGACGCCGGGGTCACCGGGCCGCAGGTGGGATCGTGGCCGCAGCCGGAGCCGGCCAAGCACGCCCGGGGCCGGCACCAGCACGGCCACTGTCCCAGCGGCCAGGGCGTAGGCGGTCTTGGCGGCGGGGGCGGCCAGCGCGGCCGCCAACGCCGGCCCTGGCCGGTGGCCGAGCAGCGCGTAGGCGGCGACCGCGGCCGCCTCGTAGGTGCCGAAGCCGCCGGGGGCGACCGCCAGCACCTGCGCGGCCACGCTGACCACGGTGACCAGCACCGCCTGGCTGGGGCTGAGGTCGATGCCCGCCCAACGCGCCGCCTGCCACACGACCGCGCTCTCCAGCAACCAGGCGGCGGTCGCCCCGAGCGCGACCGCCGGCCCGGGAAGCCGCACCGGCCCGCGGCCGCGGGCCAGCACGCCCAGCCACGACCAGCCGGCAACGCTCGCCGCGGCCACCCCGCGACCAGCGCCCAACCCCATGAGCCGAGCACCCCGGCGAGCAGGTCCGGCGCCAGCAGCACGGCCAGCGCGACCACGCTGAGCAGGTCGGCGGTGCGCAGCCTGAGCGTGGACGCGGTCGCGGCGCCCGGGGGCATGCCGGCCCGACGCACCATGCTGGTGACCCGCAGGGCCTCCCCGAGGCGCGGGGGCAGTAGGTGGTTGCCGGCCAGCGCCAGGTGGATGGCGGCCAGGGCGTGGCCCAGCCGCAGCCGTGGCAGCACCCGCCGCCACAGGGCGGCGCGCAGCAGGAACGCCCCCAGGTAGGCGGCCAGGGCCAGGGCCGCGCCGAGCGGGCTAGCAAGGGCCGCCCGCCAGGTCGCGGCCAGCACCGGCCGATCGGCGAGGGGCGCCAACACGGCCAGGCCGCCGGCCACGGCCAGCACGCCGAGCGCCAGCGGCAGCGCGCGGGCCTGGTGCGGGTAGCGCACGTGATCTCCTTCGCGGGTGCCGGCCGAGGCGGCCAACTCCACATTTAGGCAAGCCTAACTCGGCGTGGGATGATGACGGGAGGCCTGGCGGATGTCGAGCGCTCCACTCGGCACCAGCACCGGCAGCCCGGCCCGCCGACACGGCCGGTCAGCTGCCCGGCTTGCCCTGCCAGGCCTCGTGATACAGTTAGGCACCCCTAAATCTGCTGGTAGAGCATGGGTCGAGGTCACGCGAACCCGGGGAACGCGTCATGTCGGTTATCGTCACCGGCGCTGCCGGTGCCGGGTTCATCGGTCACATCTGGTCGAGCTGCTCGCGGCGTGGGGCGAGCGGGTCGTCGCGGTTGACCGCCGCCCCGGCGCGCCCGCCAGCGCCGCCGCCTGCATGGTCGCGGAGTTGGGTCCCGACCCAGACGGAAGCATTGCTGACGCCCTGCGCGGCGCCGACGCGGTGTTCCACCTTGCCACCCGGCCCGGGGTGCGTGATCCCGGGCCGGAGGCGACTACTTCGTCCGCCGCGACGCCGACCGCGCTCGCCAGCGAGCCGTTGCCCAACTCCAGGCCCTCGGCTACCACCTCACCCTCGAACCCCTCGCCGCCTGACACGAGGGAATTCTCCTTTCAGGATGAGGCCGGAGGTTCAAGTCCAGCCAGGCCCACAACCGGCTATGACCAGCGGAAATGCTAACGTTCGTCTTTGGAGTCCCGACCGGCTCGGATGCATCCGGTAGGGATGACGCCTACGGGTCCGATCCTTCAATCCTGTGCAATTCGTGTCTGACCAGCACTTTCGTCGATCACCTGTGCTCTGACGGGTGGCGCACGCCGCACAGCGGTCGTAGAGCGGATAACTTCGCGGACTGCGTCGCCTGTGCGGGTGTCACGCGCATTTCCTGTCGGCTACGGGGCATGGATCGCGTATGCTACGGTCGCTGACAATCCGACAAAGCAGGGCAATCTCCATGTCTCAAAGGGAGGGATGTGCCATGCTCGACCGACGCAGACGAGCCGCCCTGGCCATCACCGTCGTGGTCGCCATCCTGACTGCCGGCGTGGCCGTCGCCGCCGGCGCGTCATCTACCAGCCCGTCGGTCGCGTCGCGCTCGAAGCACACCCGGCTTCCCATCGTGATCGGCCACCGGGGCGCCAGCGGCTACCGCCCCGAACACACCCTGGCCGCCTACAAGCTCGCGATCGACATGGGCGCCG
>DATHIG010000199.1:0-2108 GCA_035490035.1 Actinomycetes bacterium | reverse complement strand
GGGCGGCGGCCAGCATCTCGTCTTGGATGTCGGTCCCGATGACCTGCCCGTCGGGGCCGACCCATTCGCTGAGCAGCCGCAGCCAGCCCAGCGCGCCGCAGCCGACGTCCAAGGCCCGTGCTCCCTGCCCGTCGCCGATCTCAGCGAGCAGGCGCCGGCCGGCCGGTTCCAACATTCGCGACCCTCGCTGCAGCCGCTCCAGCTCCCCGGCCTTGCTGGCCAGCAGGTACGAATCCGTGCTCATGGCGTCTCCCCTCGCTCGACTGGCGCTGTCGATGGGATCGTGCGCGCCGCTGATCGCAGCCTGATCGCAGCCCGATCCACGCCAGCTGGGTGTCTGCGATCAGGTTGCGATTGGGCGCCGCCACCGTGGCGGCTGGCTGCTGTAACCGAGCGAGGAGGAGTGATCATGCGGGTCGAGGAGAGCATCATCATTGACCGTCCAGCCGAGGAGGTGTTCGGGTTCCTGTCGGTTCGGAGCAACGACCCGGTGTGGATGGCGTCGGTGACCGAGTCGGAGTGGCTGGATCCCGCCGCACCGATCGGGGTGGGCCGCCGCGGCCGGATGGTGATGAACGCGATGGGGCGACGCGAATTCCTGGACGCGGTGACTGAGTTTGAGCCCGGCAGACGGATCGCCCATCGCTCGGTGGCAGGGACGATGGAGATCCTGAACGCCTGCATCGCCGAGCCGGCCGGCACCGGCTGCCGCGCGACCGTCGTGTATGAACCTCTGCGCCTTCCCGGGGGGGTGGTGGGCAGGTTGCTGGCACCGTTGACGGCCAGGATGGTCCGCCGCAACTTCCGGGCTGACCTCGCCAGGCTCAAGGACATCCTCGAGGCGGAGGCAGGGGTCGCGCGGTAAGGTCGAGCCAGCATCCGGGGAGGGGCGGTGGAGTTCCAGGTCCTGGGACCTCTTGAGGTGCTGGCCAGCGGCCAGCCCCTCGGCTTTGGCACCCCGCGCCAGCGGCTGCTGCTGGGGCTGCTGCTGCTCCGGGCCGGCGAGGTGGTCTCTTACGACCGTCTGGTCCAGGAGCTGTGGGACGACGACCCGCCGGGTACCGCCCGCCACACCCTGCAGAGCTACGTCCACCGGCTGCGCCGGGCGCTGGGCTCGGAGGCATGGCGGCTGCAGACCCGTCCGCCGGGGTACCGGCTGAAGGTGTCGGCTGGCGAGCTAGATGCCGAGCAGTTCGACGAGCTCGCCGGGCAGGGCCGCCGCGCCCTGGTCCGGGGCGACCCGGACGCGGCAGCCGACCTGCTGGCTGCGGCGCTTGGGCGGTGGCGGGGACCGCTGCTGGCCGACCTCGGTGAGGTGGCCGCCTTGGAACCGGAGCGCGCCCGGCGGGAGGCGTTGCGCCTGGCCGCGTTGGAGGACCGGATCGAGGCCGATCTGGCGCTGGCACGGCATGCCGCGCTGGTCGGGGAGCTGGAGGGGCTGCTGGCCGAGCACCCGTTCCGGGAGCGGCTGTGGGGCCAGCTGATGCTGGCGTTGTACCGGTCGGACCGGCAGGCCGATGCCCTGCAGGCTTTCCATCGCGTCCGCCAGGTCCTGGACGAGGAGTTGGGCATCGAGCCGAGCCGCTGGCTACGCCGGCGCCAGGAGCAGATCCTGCTCCAGGACGCGGCCCTGGACGCACCCGGGCCGCTGCCGCCACCGACGCCCCGGCACAACCTCCCTGCCCGTCGCAGCAGCTTCGTCGGCCGCCGAGCAGAGCTCGCCGAGCTGCAGGGGCTGCTGCGGACCCGCCGGCTGGTGTGTGTGACCGGCCCGCCCGGAGCGGGCAAGACCCGCCTGGCCGTGGAGGTCGCCGCCTGCCTGCTGGAGGCCTTCCCGCACGGTGCCTGGTTCGTGTCGCTGGCCGAGGTCGCCGATCCGGAGCTGGTCCCCTCTGCGGTCGCCACCGCTCTGGGGGTCCCGGAGCTGCCCGAGCGGCCGGCTGCTCAGGCGCTCAACGACCACCTACGGACACGGCGGTTACTGTTGGTGCTGGACAACTTCGAGCATCTGCTGCCGGCGGCGGTGGCGGCGGCGCAGCTGTTGGACGCCGCCCCGGAGCTGACGGTGCTGGCGACCAGCAGGGCGCCGCTGCGGCTGTCCGGCGAGC
>DATHIG010000198.1:0-7307 GCA_035490035.1 Actinomycetes bacterium | reverse complement strand
TTCGGCGACGGTCCCATCGAAAGGCTCGGCGTCGGCGGGCCTGCCGACGAGCCTCCGGGAGGCTGCCGGGCCGGCCCGATCTCACTCGTAGGGGTCGTCGGGCGCGGGAACCTCAACGATGTTGGTGGCTGCCAGCTCGGGCACCTTTCCGCCTCCAGGTTGGAACACCCCGGTCACGGTGACCCACCGGTCGAGCGCGTGCCCGCCGAGTCCGATGACCCGGACCACCACCGGAGCCGCATCGGCCGCGCAACACGCGATCTGGTAGCGGGCAAGCCGGAACCCGCCCTCCTCGCCGCCGGCAACGAAGCCGGTCAGCTGGACCGCGGCGCTGTTGAAGCTGGCGCCGTCATGGTCGAAGGCACGCTGGCCGAACTCCAGCAGGGTCATGGGGACGGGTGCGGCGCCAGGGACGAGCGGGTCGAAGATGCCGCCGCCCGAGCGGATCTCGACCTCGGCGGCCCTGCCCACGCCGTAGCTGCCGAGCGCGGGAGGCGCCACCAGCAGCAGGGCCGCGATCGGCGCCAGCAGGAGCCATCCCACCCGGCCGCCCCCGTCACCAGCATGATGGTCGTGGGCGTCGACAGGGTGGGCGTGACGCAGCGCCTGCAGCAACGTCACCGACCCGAGGATGATCACCGCGACGCCGGCGACGGCCAGCCACAGGCCCATCCCCAGGCGGACGTAGCGGCCGTAGGTGCCAGTGAGCGTGAGTCGCAGCAGCACGGTCCCGACGAGCAGGCTGATCAGCCCACCGGCCGCGGTCACAGCAGCCACCGCCCGATGACGGCGCTCGACGCCAACGCGACGACGAGGGTGAGCGGTGCAAACCGGACCACGAAGCCGCGCCCGAAGGTCCCGGCCTGCAGGGCGATGAGCTTCACATCGACCATGGGACCAACCACCATGAACGCCAGGCGGGCGCTCAGCGAGAACTGGGTGAGGCTGGCGGCCACGAAGGCGTCGGCCTCCGAGCAGATGGCCATCGCCACCGCGAGACCGGCCAGCGCCAGGAAGGCCAGCAGGTCGGAGCCGGCCACGGTATCGAGGACGCTCCGTGGCACCACCGTCTGCAGGGTGGCGGCGGTCGCCGCCCCGACGATCAGGAAACCACCGGCCTGAAGCAGATCGTGCTGCGCGGTGGCCACCAGCACGGCCAGCGGCCGGCCCTGGTCGCGACGCCGCCGAAGGACGCGTTCCAGCAGCTCGTCGCGGCCGATGCGGGCCCACACCAGACCGACGACGGTCGCGGCAAGCAGGCTGGCCAGAAAGCGGGCGACGACCACCTCGGGTCGGCCCGGGAACGCCACCGCGGTCGCCGTCAGCACCACGGGATTGATGGCCGGCGCCGACAGCAGGAACGCCAGCGCGGCGCCAGGCAGCACACCACGGGCCAGCAGCCGGCCGGCGATCGGCACCGACCCGCACTCGCACCCGGGGAGCGCGGCACCCGCCGCTGCGGCCATGGGGACCGCCAGCGCCGGACTGCGCGGGAGCAGCCCGGGAAGGAACCCCACCGGGACCAGGGCAGCGACCGCGGCACTGACGACCACGCCCAGCACCAGGAACGGCATGGCCTGCACGGCGATCGCGACGAAGACCGTGGCCCAGTGGGCGACGGCGGGCCGGTCGAGGAACTGCTCCAGCTGCGGGCGGAGAGCGGCGGCCGCCACGACCACCAAGGCGACGACGGCGACACCGGCGTCGACCGGACGGGCGCGGCGATCTCGAACCTGGCCGGAGAGTTGCCCGTCCGCGGCAAGGTCGTCGCCGACCCGCCGGGAACGGCCTGCGAGCCTCGCCCGGTTCACCCCCTGAGCGTATTTCGACGAGCCATGCACTGGTCACCGATGCTTCTTCCGGATATATAACCATACGGCTGTGGACGGACGAGCGCGGGAGGCCGACATGAAGCGAACCTCGCTGCGGAGCTGGGCAGCGCATCTGCTGCTGACGGCGGTCGCGGTCGGTGTGGTGGTCGCCGCACCCCTCGCCGCGCCGAACCGGGCGGCCAGGGACGATGTGATCATCGCCGGTGCCCGGTCGCTCTCGGACCAGGTCCTGGTCACCTACAGCAAGCCGGACACACGGCCCTCCACCGAGGTGCACCTGCTGGCCTTCAACGACCTGCACGGCAACCTCGAGGCTGGCGGACTCAACATCTACGGCAAGTTCGCCGGTGGCGCGGCCTACCTGGCCAAGGCGGTGAAGGACCGGCAAGCCCAGTACGGCACCCGGCAGGCGACCATCCTCGCCGGCGACAACATCGGGGCCAGCCCGCTGGCCAACGGCCTGTTCTTCGAGGAACCCATCACCATCGCCAGCAACCTGATGAACGTCGACTTCGGGTCGGTCGGCAACCACGAGTTCGACAAGGGCAGGGCCGAGCTGCTCCGCATCCAGAACGGTGGCTGCCACCCGGTCGAAGGCTGCACCGCGGCTCCCTACGCGCTGGCCAACGGCAAGACCACC
The DNA here is from genome assembly GCA_035490035.1 of Actinomycetes bacterium. Taxonomy (GTDB): domain Bacteria; phylum Actinomycetota; class CALGFH01; order CALGFH01; family CALGFH01; genus CALGFH01. The sequence continues at coordinate 4,835 of DATHIG010000198.1, read as the reverse complement.
AACGTCTACCCGGGCGCCGACTTCCGGTACCTGTCCGCCAACGTGATCGTCGACGCCACCGGCAGGACACTGTTTCCCGCCTTCGCCACCAAGGAGTTCAGGTCCAACAGCGGCAGGCGGGTCAAGATCGGCTTCATCGGCGAGGTGCTGGAGGCGACGCCCACGATCGTCACCCCCACCGGGGTGGCCGGTCTGACCTTCCAGGACGAGGCGGATGCCGCCAACCGTGCCGTGAGGAGGCTCGCGGACGCGGGCGTCAAGACGTCGGTGCTCGTCATCCACGAAGGTGGCTTCCAAGCGGGCGGGGCCGCGCTCAACGGGTGCGTCGGCAACCTGGCCGGCAGCGCGATCGCCGACATCGCCAGCCGGCTCGACCCGGCGATCAAGGTGATCGTCTCGGCCCACACGCACGCCGAGTACCGCTGCACGATCACCTCGGGCGGCGTGACCCGGCTCATCACCAGCGCCTCGTCGTTCGGGCGGATCCTCAGCGACATCACCCTCACGGTCGACGACAAGACCGGGGACCTGGTGGACGCCAGCGCCACGAACGTGATCGTCGAGAACGCCACCAACACCCCGGGCCCGGGCGTCACCCGCATCCCCGACCCCTCCAGGGAGGACCCGCGGGTCCAAGCGGTGGTCGAGCAGTACGTCGCCGCGGCGGCGCCGCTGGCCAACCGCGTCATCGGCCGCATCCAGGGCGACCTCACCCGCACGGCGTCGCCGCGCGGCGAGTCGGCGCTCGGCGACGTGATCGCCGACGCGCAGCTGGCGGCCACCCAGCCGGCAGACCTGGGCGGCGCCCAGCTCGCCTTCATGAACCCCGGTGGCATCCGCGCCGACCTCCGGGTGGCCGACATCTCCTCGGGCGGGGAGGCTCTTGGCGAGGTCACCTACGGTGAGGCGTTCACGGTCCAGCCGTTCGGCAACAGCCTCGTCACCAAGACGATGACCGGCGACATGGTCCGCCGACTGCTCGAGCAGCAGTTCATCGGCTGCGGCGGCCAGACCACCAACCGGATCCTGCAGGTCTCGAACACGTTCCGCTACGAGCAGGATCCTGCGGCGCAGACCTGCGCGGGTCGCATCGGACGGATCTGGGTCGCCGGGGTCGAGGTGGCGCCGACCGACTCGTTCCGGGTGACGATGAACAGCTTCCTGGCGGCCGGCGGCGACGGGTTCACGGTGTTCAACGAGGGCACCGACGCCCTCGGGGGTGCCCAGGACATCGACGCCCTGGTGGCCGCCTTCGCCGCCAGCGAGCCGGCCGGCATCCCGGTGCCGCCGCTCGACCGCATCGCCGCGCCCGGACCCTGACCGGTCGTCCGGCTAGGCCCTACGGAGCCCGCGAAGGAGCCCAGCAAGGTACTCCACCACCAGGTCCGGTTCGGGTATCTTCCGTCGAACGCGATGATCGCGACGACGGGGGGGACCCATGCGACGACGTACCCTGGTCAGTGGCAGTCTGGCCGCCGGCCTGCTGGTCGCGCTGCTCGGCGGCGTGGCCCCGGCCGGCGGTGCCGACAGCGCCTTTCGTGTGGACACGCTGATCCTGACAACCTTCGACGGTGAGCAGGAGCCCTTCCTGCGACACCACCCCTGGGATCGGACGTTCCCGGCCGCCGACGGCGAGTTCGCCCCCGTCCACTGCCGCACCGCCGACCATGTCTGTGTGACGATGACGGGCACCACCAAATCGAAGTCCGGCCCCTCGACGATGGCGCTCCTGCGCGACCCGCGGCTGCAGCTTGACCACCAGTCGCTGTTCATCGTGGCCGGCATCGCGGGGATCCGCAGCCGGGTCGGGACGCTGGGGACCGCCGGGCTGGCCGACTGGATCGTGGACCTCGACCTGGGCAGCCACTTCGTTGACCGCAAGCAGGCGCCACCACACGGCTGGTTGCCATTCGACGCCTACGACCAGGCGGCCTACCGGCTCAATGCCGACCTGGTGGGGCGGGCCTACCAGGCGACCAGGCAGCTCACGCTGGATGACGACCGGACCGCCGAGGCCGAGCGGGCCTTCTACGGGCCCGCGGAGGTCGCCGAGACCCCTCGCGTGCAACGCTGCGACACCGCCGGCTCCGACGGGTTCTGGGTCGGCGCCGACTGGGCCGACAAAGCCGACCACATCCTGCGCGAGCGGATCACGGCGGTCGACTCGGGCTACCGCGGCTACCGCTGCTCAAGCGAGTTCGAGGACCCGGCGATCGCCGGAGCGCTGAAGCGGATGGGGCTGCTGGATCGGCTGCTGGTCGTGCGGACCGCATCTGACTTCGAGGACCAGCGGCCCGGGACCAGCCCACGGGCCCTGTATGACCTGTTGCACTCCCCCGACGGCTTCGCCGGCTACAACATCTCCCGTGAGAACGCCTACCGGGTCGCCTGGCGGCTCGCGCACGGTCTCTGACCCGACACACCAAGCCAGTCGCTGACAAGAGCCGCTAGGTTCGCTGCTGGCGAGCTTCCGGCGGTCGCCGGAACTGGCGGCGCTCCTGCTCGACGTCGGTACGGATGTCGCACCGGTCGAGATGGTCGTTGACCAGGCCCATCGCCTCCATGAAGGCGTAGGCGGTGGTGGGACCGACGAAGGACCAGCCGCGCCGTCGCAGGTCTCGGCTCATCGCCTTGGATTCCGGGCTGTCGGCGATCTGGAGCAGGGCCGCGTGGTCGAGCACCGCCGGACGCGAGCGCCCGTCGGGCTCGAACCGCCACACATAGCCGGCCAGGCTGTCGAACTCGGCCAGCAGCTCCAGGCAGCGGCGCGCGTTGTTGATGGTCGCCTGGATCTTGGCCCGGTTGCGGACGATCCCCGCGTCGGCCAGCAGCCGGTCGACACTGCGGGCGCCGAACCGGGCGACCGCCTCGATGTCGAAGCCCTTGAACGCCTTCCGGAAGTTCTCGCGCTTGCGCAGGATCGTGAGCCAGCTCAGTCCCGCCTGGAATCCCTCAAGGGATAGCTTCTCGAACAGCCGCTGATCGTCGTCGACCGGACGACCCCATTCGAGGTCATGGTATCGGCGGTACAGCGGGTCGTCGCCGCACCACCAGCACCGGGCAACGCCGTCCTCCCCCACCACGATGCCGGCAGGCTGCGGCGGCGTGGCCGGTTGCCGCTCCGAGGCCTTCAGGATGTCCTCGGCGCTCATGGTCGTTCGATCCTCCGTGGCTGCACGATCCTTCTCGTTCCGCGACTCGCTGTCCAAGGTGGACCCGGGCTGTCGTGGTTCGACCGGCTCAGCGCGTCCTGCCCTCGAGGGCCCGCCAGCGGCGCAGCCAGCGGGTCAGATCCGACGGGGTGATGATCCCCACCACCTCGCCATCCTGGACCACCAGCACCCGCCCGGCCTCGCCGTCCTGGAGCTTGCCCATCACCTGGTCCATCCGGGCATCCGGCGCCACCACGACCTGGTCGCCGAGCGGGACCATGAGCTCCCGCACCCGCCGGGCCGGCCACTGCTCCCTCGGCACCCGCCGGACCGCCCGCAGCGTCAGCCGGCCAACCGTCCGCCCCTGCTCCTCCACCGGGAAGGCGCCATGGTCATAGCGCATGAAGTAGTCGTCCACGGCGTCCTGCAGGGACAGGTCCGGCGGGATCCGGAGCAGATCGCCGGCCATCACGTCCTCGGCCTCCACGCCGCGGAGCATGTCCCGCAGCTGCAGCTCCTCGTAGGAGGACCGGGCGGCCTGGACCAGGAACCAGCCGATGAACGCGAACCAGATGCCGCCGGCCAGGTTCCCGGCGAGCAGGGAGGCCACCCCTGCGGCCACCAGCAGCCAGCCAACGGCCTGGCCGGCCAGCGAGGCGATCCGGGTGGCCCGGCTGAGGCTGCCGGTGGCCTGCCAGATGGCCGAGCGCAGCAGCCGCCCACCGTCCAGCGGGAATCCAGGCACCAGGTTGAACCCGGCCAGCAGCAGATTGGTCCAGGCGAGATAGCCGAGCGTCCCGACCAGCGGTTCGGGCAGGGCGTCACGGCCGAGGACGTTCATGACCCCGAACAGCCCGGCCAGGATGCCGCTGGTGAGCGGCCCCACCGCGGCGATCACGAACTCGTCGCCCGGCCCGCGCGACTCCACCCTGGCCCGCGTGGCCCCGCCGAACAGGAACAGCGTGATGTCCTGGACCCGGATCCCCCGGGCCTGGGAGACCAGCGCGTGGGCCAGCTCGTGGACCAGGACCGACCCGAAGAACAACAGCGCGGCCAGGATGGCAAGCCCGACCGCTCCCACGGTTGAGAGGCTCTCGTACAGCACGGAGGCCCGTAGGTACATGCTGTAGGTGACCAGCAGGGCGATCACCACCCAGGAGCTGTCGATGCGGAGCTCGATGCCGGCGATCCTGGCCACCCGCCATGCTGTTCCGTACATCGCCGTCAGCTCCCCTCAGCCGGCCATCTGCTCTGCAGCGCCGACACCTTCGATGCTGGCTCCAGGCGTCAACGCGGCGCCCGCCTCCAGAGTGTGACGGAACTCAAGGGCATACTCCCGGCTGCCAGTGGACACGACCAGAATCTCGCGCGTTGGCGTAGCCGACCAAGCACGGCCCGGCGGTTGCCATACGAGTCGCTGCCTTCCCAGCTGACAAGGTCACGGCCCTGGTCGATGACGGCCAGCGCCTCGGCTTTGACCTGCTCGTCCAGCCGGCCGAGCTGCATTGGGCCTTGGCCAAGGCCAGCCAGACCAGCGGGCCGTCGTTCCAGACCTCGTCGTCAAGTACCTCGGCGAACTGGTCCAGGACCTGTTGCTGGGCGGCCTGGTCGGCCAGCCCCTCCTCCAGCGCCATCCGATCGGCCACCCACACGTCGCAGGCGGTGTCGTCAGAGAAGATCCCG
>DATHIG010000197.1:0-4049 GCA_035490035.1 Actinomycetes bacterium | reverse complement strand
CGCGCGGCGGAAAGAGGGGCGAGGTTCTAAGTGCTCGACGTCAACAACTTCGACCAGCTGCGGATCGGTCTCGCCACGGCGGACTCGATCCGCACGTGGTCCAACGGCGAGGTCAAGAAGCCGGAGACCATCAACTACCGGACCCTCAAGCCCGAGAAGGACGGCCTGTTCTGCGAGAAGATCTTCGGGCCGACGCGGGACTGGGAATGCTACTGCGGCAAGTACAAGCGCGTCCGCTTCAAGGGCATCATCTGTGAGCGCTGCGGCGTCGAGGTCACCCGGGCCAAGGTGCGGCGCGAGCGCATGGGCCACATCGAGCTGGCCGCTCCGGTCACCCACATCTGGTACGTCAAGGGGGTGCCGAGCCGGCTTGGCTACCTGCTCGACATGGCCCCCAAGGACCTCGAGAAGATCATCTACTTCGCCGCCAACGTGGTGACCTGGGTCGACGACGACCGCAGGCACGACGACCTGCCCCGGATCGAGACCGAGATCGCCCACGAGCGCGACCAGGTCGAGGTCGACAAGCAGAAGCGCGAGGAAGAGATCAAGGCCCAGCTGGAGGCCAACCTGGCCGAGCTGGAGGCCCAGGGTGCCAAGTCCGACCAGCGCCGCAAGGCCCGCAACGAGGCCGAGCGGGCGTTCAAGGACGTGCGCGAGAAGGCCGCGACCAGGGCCGAGCTGCTCGAACGGATCCTGGACGTGTTCAAGAACATGTCGCCCAAGCAGCTGCTGGCCGACGACCAGTACTACCGCGAGCTGCGCGACCGCTTCGGCGAGTACTTCTCGGCCGGCATGGGCGCCGACGCCATCAAGGACCTCCTCCTGCGCGAGGGGGTCGAGGAGGAGCAGGCCCGCCTGCGCGAGGTCATCGCCACCTCCAAGGGCCAGAAGCAGCAGCGGGCGATCAAGCGCCTGCGGGTCGTCTCGGCCTTCATCGGCCGGCGCAACTCGCCGCTGGGCATGGTGCTGGACTGCGTCCCGGTGATCCCGCCCGACCTGCGCCCCATGGTGCAGCTCGACGGCGGCCGGTTCGCCACCAGCGACCTGAACGACCTCTACCGGCGGGTCATCAACCGCAACAACCGCCTCAAGCGGCTGCTGGACCTGGGCGCGCCCGAGATCATCGTCAACAACGAGAAGCGCATGCTCCAGGAGGCCGTCGACGCGCTGTTCGACAACGGCCGTCGCGGTCGCCCGGTCACCGGTCCCGGCAACCGGCCGCTCAAGAGCCTGTCCGACATGCTCAAGGGCAAGCAGGGCCGGTTCCGTCAGAACCTGCTCGGCAAGCGGGTCGACTACTCCGGCCGCTCGGTCATCGTCGTCGGTCCCGAGCTCAAGCTGCACCAGTGCGGCCTGCCCAAGCAGATGGCGCTGGAGCTGTTCAAGCCGTTCGTGATGAAGCGGCTGGTCGACCTGTCCTACGCGCAGAACATCAAGTCGGCCAAGCGCATGGTCGAGCGTTCCCGGCCCCAGGTCTGGGACGTGCTCGAGGAGGTCATCCGCGAGCACCCGGTGCTGCTCAACCGGGCCCCGACCCTGCACCGGCTCGGCATCCAGGCCTTCGAGCCGGTCCTGGTCGAGGGCAAGGCCATCCAGATCCACCCGCTGGTCTGCAAGGCGTTCAACGCCGACTTCGACGGCGACCAGATGGCCGTGCACGTGCCCCTGTCGTCCGAGGCCCAGGCCGAGGCGCGGGTGCTGATGCTGTCGGTCAACAACATCCTGTCGCCGGCCAACGGCCGCCCGATCGCCATCCCGACCCACGAGATGGTCCTCGGGATCTACTTCCTGACCTACAAGCAGGAGGCCAAGCCGTCCAGCAACGGCGGCGGCAAGGGGGCCAAGAAGAGCGAGGCCGAGGGCCAGCGGCTGCCGATCTTCGGCTCGGTCGCCGAGGCCGTCATGGCCCACGACTTCAAGGCGATCGAGCTTCAGGACTCGATCATCGTCCGGCTCCCAGAGGCCAAGGCGGTCCTGACCGACAACGGCGGCAGGGTCGAGACCACCGTCGGGCGCCTGCTGGTCAACGAGGCGCTGCCCGACGACTTCCCCTACATCAACGAGACCCTGCAGAGCCGCGAGCTGACCAGCCTGGTCTCCCGGGTCGCCGACCGCTACGACCAGACCGAGACCGCCGAGGTGCTGAACAGCCTGAAGACCCTCGGCTTCCACTGGGCGTCGCGGGCCGGGGTCACCGTGTCCATCCAGGACGTGCTCAAGCCGCCGCGCAAGCAGCAGATCCTCGACGAGTTCGAGAAGCGCGCCGAGAAGGTGGAGTCCCAGTTCCGCCGGGGCATCATCACCGACGACGAGCGCCGCCAGGAGCTCATCGAGATCTGGACGGAGGCCACCGAGCGGGTCCGTGAGGACATGGAGGACCGGTTCCGCCAGGAGCCGTTCAACCCCATCTACATGATGGCCACCTCCGGCGCCCGCGGGAACATGACCCAGGTGCGCCAGATCGCCGGCATGCGCGGACTGGTCGCCAACCCAAAGGGCGACATCATCCCGCGGCCGATCAAGGCCAACTTCCGCGAGGGCCTGTCGGTGCTCGAGTACTTCATCTCGACCCACGGCGCCCGCAAGGGGCTGGCCGACACCGCCCTGCGGACGGCCGACTCCGGCTACCTGACCAGGCGGCTGGTCGACGTGACCCAGGACGTGATCGTCCGCGAGACCGACTGCGGCACCGAGCGCGGCATCCCGGTCACCATGGCCGTCCAGCGGCCCATCCCCGGCGGCAAGAAGGGCGAGTTCGAGTGGGTCCGTCCGCGGGCGGTCGAGAGCCAGGCGCTCTCGCGGATCCTGGCCGAGACCGTCATGGACCCGGCGGGCAAGGGCAAGCAGGTTCTGGCCGAGGCCGGCACCGAGATCGGCGAAGAGGTGATCGACCTGCTGGTCGAGCACGGCGTCGACGAGGTGCTGTGCCGCTCGGTGCTCACCTGCGACTCCAAGTTCGGCGTCTGCCAGCTCTGCTACGGCCGCAGCCTGGCCAACAACCGGCTGGTCGACATCGGCGAGGCGGTCGGCATCATCGCCGCCCAGTCGATCGGGGAGCCCGGCACCCAGCTGACCATGCGGACGTTCCACACCGGCGGCATCGCCGGCGAGGACATCACCCACGGTCTGCCCCGGGTGCAGGAGCTGTTCGAGGCGCGGACCCCCAAGGGCATGACCCCGATCGCCGAGTTCTCCGGCCGGGTCTCGATCGAGCACGTCGAGAAGGGCGTGCAGGTCACCGTGACCTCGGACGACGGCGAGGAGTGGGTCGCGATCGTGCCCCGCAGGGCCCGGCTGCGGGTCGAGGACGGCCAGCAGGTCGAGGTCGGGCAGCCGATCATCGACGGCATCCCCAATCCCAAGGAGATGCTGCGGGTGCTCGGCATCCGGGCCACCCAGCGCCACCTGGTCGAGCAGGTCCAGCAGGTCTACACCTCGCAGGGTGTGACCATCCACGACAAGCACATCGAGCTGATCGTCCGCCAGATGCTCAAGCGGGTGACCGTGCTGGAGGGCGGCGACACCCAGCTGCTCCCCGGCGAGCTGATCGAGCGGGCGACCTTCGAGCGGGCCAACCGGGAGGCGCTGGAGGCCGGCAACACGCCGGCCAACGGCCGTCCCGAGCTGCTCGGCATCACCAAGGCATCGCTGGCCACCGAGTCGTGGCTGTCGGCGGCCTCCTTCCAGGAGACCACCAGGGTGCTGACCGAGGCCGCCATCGAGGGCAAGAGCGACTCCCTGATCGGCCTCAAGGAGAACGTCATCATCGGCAAGCTGATCCCCGCCGGGACCGGCATGGTGCGCTACCGCAGCGTCACCCCGGTGCTGACCGAGATCCCCTCGGCCGCCTACGGGGTCGACGCCTTCGGCGAGCCCTACGAGACCTACGGCGACGACGTCTACTACGCCGAGGACGGGACCGCCTACCAGGTCCCGGTCAACACCGACGGCGAAGGCAACGGCGAGCTGGTCGAAGCCGGTACCTACACCACCGACGACTACCAGACGTTCGAGGAGCAGCAGCCCCAGCAATAGCCAGTCCGCCT
>DATHIG010000196.1:0-6040 GCA_035490035.1 Actinomycetes bacterium | reverse complement strand
ATCTGGACCTTGGTGTTGGGCGGCGAGAACGCGGTCGCGTTCTCGATCAGCTCGGCCAGCAGGTGGATGATGTCGACCGCGGCGTGCCCGGCGACCTCGAGGTCGGCCAGGGGAAGGAACTCGACCCGCTGGTACTCCTCGACCTCTGCGGCGGCCGCCCTGACCACGTCGACGATGGTCATCGGCTGCACCCAGTGCCGGCCCGGGTCGGCGCCCGAGAGCACGATCAGGTCCTCGGCGTTGCGGCGCATGCGGGTCGCCAGGTGGTCGAGGCGGAACAGGTGCTCGAGGGTCTCCGGGTCGGTCTCGTTGCGCTCCAAGTCGTCGATCAGCTCCAGCTGGCGGTCGATCAGCGTCTGGGAGCGGCGGGCCAGGTTGGTGAACATGTCACCGATCGACCTGCGCAGGGCGGACTGCTCGCTGGCCAGCCGGACGGCGACCTCCTGGATGTCGTCGACCGCCTGGGCGACCTGGCCGATCTCGTCCCTGGAGTGGATCCCGAGCGGCTCCACCCGGACGTCGAGGTCGCCGCGCTCGGTGGTTCGCAGCCGCTGGACCGCGTCGGGCAGCCGGTGCTGGGCGATCTCGATCGCCCCGGCGCGCAGCCGCTGCAGGGGCTGCGCCATCGACCGGGCCACCACCAGCAGCGCCAGCAGCGCGACGCCGAGGATCAGGGCGATCAGCAGCGCATTTCGAAGCGCGTCGCGCTGGGCGGAGGAGCTCAGCGCCCCACTCTGACCGATGACGCCGTCCAGCAACCGCGACTCGACGCTGCGCAGCAGCTCCATGTTGGTGGTGCTGGCGGCCAGCCATTGGTCCGGGTCGATGTCGGCTCCGGACTGGCGGCGCACGGCGTCGCCCTGGATCCGGTCGACCTGGAGCACCGCCTGCCCCTGGACCACGTCGGCGAACAGGCTGCGCTGCTGGTCGGTGGCGTCGGCCTGGAACTCGTCGAACGCCGCCTGCTGCTGGGCCAGCAGGCCGGAGAAGTCCTGGAAGCCGCCGAACTCGAAGCGCTTCTGGAAGGCAAGGGCGTACAGCAGGCCGCGCAGCTGCGAGGTGACCTCCTTGGCGCGCGACAGGTCGTTGAACGACCGGACCGACTGCGCCAGCTCCTCGTCCCCGCCCGGCTCGGCGATGTCGGCGTTCACGTCGAGGAGCTGGTCGACGATCCTCGAGTACTCGGTGAAGCTGGCCCGTGCCGTGAGTGAGGACGACCGGGCGGAGTCCCGCAGCGCGAGCAGGTTGTTCAGCCCCGCCCGCACCGCGTCGAACTTGCCCTGCAGGCGCTGGCCGAGGTCGTCGTACAGCGGCTCCTCCGCATCACGGTAGTCGGCGGCGGCCCGGTCGGCACGCGGCTGCTGCTCGCTCAGCGCCTGGCCCACGCCCTGGTTGCCGCTCTCGGCGAAGGCGGCGCTGAGGTCGCGTTCCGCCTGCAGCTCGTGCGCCAGCGCGGTGACCTCGCGGCCGAGCTCGGCCAGCCTGCGGCCGTCGTCGAATGCCTGGGCGTTGCGGACCAGGGAGCCGATGCCGAAGCTGGCGAGCACGAGGAACGCGACGGCCGGGATGACCAGGACAGCGATCAGCTTTGATCGAACTCGCCAGTTACGCAGTCCGAACGAGCGTCCGGGGTCGCTGGCTGGCGGCGGAGACGTGTCCATACCAGGATTTCACTACCTCTCTCGCAAGATGCCGGCTGGCGCCGGATTATACTCAGCCCGCCTGCCCACATCCGTCCTTAGCTGGGAGCCTTGCTAGAGATGTCGAGGATGCGCTGCTTGTCTCGGACGGCGCTGGTCGCCGTGGTCCTGTCGGTTGCCGCGTGCACGGCGTCGGAGCCGGAGCGCGGTTCGAGCTCGGTGCGCGAGGTCCGGATCGGTGTGCTGGCGCCGCGCTCGGGCGTGAGCGCGGCCGCCGGGGCCGACGCGCTGCGCGGCGCCGAGCTGGCGCGTGGGCTGGTCAACGGGGAGGAGGGGTCGGCGCCGCTGGCGGGGGTCGGGACCGCCGGGCTGGCCGGGCTCGGCGGCGCCAAGCTCACCATCGTCTCCGGCGACACCCGGAGCACGTCCGCGAACGGCGCCGCCGAGGCGGCCCGGCTGGTCGCCCAGGAGGGTGTGGTCGGCCTGGTCGGAGCCTACGACACGGTCGTGACCAAGGTCGCCAGCCAACGGACGGAGCGGCTGCGCGTCCCGTTCGTGAACGGCGACAGCCCGGCCGAGTACCTGACCGAACGAGGGCTCGACTGGTTCTTCCGCACCGGGCCGACCGACCGGATGTTCGGCGAGGCGTTCTTCTCCGCGCTCGGGCAGACCGCTGGCGCCGGAGTGCGGAAGGTCGCCGTGCTCTACACCGACGACCAGCAGGGCAACGTCGTCCGCAACCTGACCGCGGAGCTGGCCCAGGAGGGCGGCTTCGAGCTGGTCGACCCGGTCCGGTTCGACCCGGAGACCGGCGATCCCGTGACGGCGGTGGCCCAGCTCCGGGATGGAGGCCAACGGCCGGACGCGGTCTTCGTCATCGCCTCGACCACCAAGGACGCCACCAGCTTGATCAAGGCGTTCCGGCAGGCCCGCTACTCGCCACCAGGGATCCTCGCCTTCGGGACCGGGTTCTCCCAGTCGACCGTGCTCAGCGCCACCGGGTCGGACGGTGAGGGCCTGCTGTCCAGCACCGCCTGGTCGCGGGAGGTCGCCGGCCGCAACCCGACCGCCAAGCCGGTGATGGACCTGTACGAGGCGAAGTTCAACCAGCCGATGAGCGAGACCGCGGCCGGGGCGTTCACGGCCGTGCTGGTCATGGCCGAGGCGATCGACAACGCGGGCTCGACCGACCCGCAGCGGGTGCGGGCCGCCCTGCTCAGCCTCGACATCCCCGGCCGGGAGATGATCATGCCGTGGAGCGGGGTCCGATTCGACGCCGCCTCCCACCAGAACGTCGCCGCCAACGGCGTGGTCGAGCAGCGGGTCAGGGGACTGTTCCGCGTCGTCTTCCCGGAGGCGCTGCAGCAGGCCCCGGCGGTCTGGCCGCGTCCCGGCGCGCGTGCCTGACCAGCCCGGCCTGCTCAGGTCGACCGCTCGGTCTCCGAGTCGACCAGCGCCCCGTCCAGGTAGGGCAGGGTCGCGCCGAACCGCTCCTGGAGGTGGGCCAGCGAGGTCGTCGGCGGGTACCGCGGCTGCTCGCCATCGGCCAGGCAGGTCGGGATGACCTCGACGGGGGCGTCGTGGTTGGGGTCGTAGAAGAAGGGGATGGACTGGCGCTCGGCCCCTGAGGTGTTGATGACCCGGTGCAGCGTCGGGGGGAACAGGTCGTTGGTCCAGCGGGCCAGCATGTCGCCGACGTTGACCACGAACGCCCCCGGGACGGGCTTGGCGTCGATCCATTGCCCGGCCGCGTTGCGGACCTGCAGCCCGCCCCGGTCGTCCTGGGCCAGCAGGGCAAGGCAGCCGTAGTCGGAATGGGCACCGGCACCGATGCGCGCCTCGCTGATCTCGCCCGACTCCGACCCGGTCTGGGGCGGGTAGTGCAGGGGGCTCATGATCACCATGGGGGTGGTGAACCAGGCGTCGAAGTAGTCCTCGGGCAGCTCGAGGGCGATGGCGATGGCGTGGGTCACCTGGCGGGCGAGGCCGTGCACGGCCTCGAAGTACTCCTCCATCGCCTCCCGGAAGCCCGGCACCTCCGCCGGCCACTGGTTGGGGCCGTGGAACGGGAGTCCTCTGCGGACCAGCGGGTGGTCGGGGGCGAGGTCGTTGCCGATCCGGTAGCCCTCCTTGAGGTCCCCCTGATCCTGCTTGTCCGGGTCGAGGTTCTCCATGCCGATGTCGAACCAGCCGCGGTCGCAGGACGACTTCTCGACCGCCACCTCCGCCTTCTTCTCCCGCGGGAGGGCGAAGAACCGGCCAGCCTCGGCGAAGGTCCGGTCGATGAGCTCCTGGCTCACCCCGTGGCCGGCCAGGTAGGCGAAGCCGACGTTGCGGAAGGCCGCGGCCAGCTCGAGCGCGGCCTGCTTGCGCTGCTCTGGCCCGCCGCCGCGGAACGGCTCGAAATCCACCACCGGGATCTGCTCGACCGGGATGCGCTCGGCGCGCAGGGAGGGCGCGATCTTCGGGGTCATGGCGCAACTCCAATGTTCGGATCGATGAACTCGTTGGTGTACAGGTCCTGTGGCCGCAGTCCCGGTTTCGTGGGCTGCCGCTGGCCGACCAGGATCGGTGTCACGATGTCGATCAGGCGCTGGACCCGGCCGACCTCGAAGTTCCCGAGGGTGCGGTCGGCGCCGTTGTTGACGAAGTCCAGGCGCATCTTCTCGATGGCGTACTCGGCGAGGCCTGGCGAGTACGTCCAGAAGTCCTTGTAGTCGGTGACCGTCTGGATGATGAGCGCGTTGGTCTTCTCGGGGTTGTTCAGGAAGTCGACCTGGGCGCGCTGGACGATCGGCACCAGCTTCTCCAGGCAGGGCGCGAGCTTCTGCTTGTCGGCCGCGCGGATCGACAGCGCCTGGGGGTAGAACGGGTAGCCCGTGTCGTTGACCAGCGCGTAGTTCAGCTCCTTGTTCCACTCCTTGACGTCGTGCTCGTAGATGTAGGGCTCGGAGGTGGCGAACCCGGCCTGGGTGGTCGCGCCCTTGGCGGTGACGAACTGCTTCGAGTCGCCGTCGTAGGAGTCGTCGATCTGGCTCTTGCGGAGGATGCCCGAGCCGATCAGGTAGTCCATGTAGGTGTGGCCCTTGAAGTAGAGCACCTTGGCTTCGGGGTTCTGCCCGATGTCGGCGATGATGTTGAACTCCGGATAGGTCCCCGGGTCCCACATGATCATGAACGGGCTGATCTCCATGGGCGCGGCCACCGCCAGCGTCGGCTGCTTGGAGGCGAACCGGATCGCCTCGTCGGTGTTGACCTGACCCAGGGTGATGCTCTTGTCGGTGTACAGCTGCTCGGAGACCAGCTTGAAATCGGTCGCCGGGCCGCCGGTGCGCACCTCGATCTGGACCCCGGTGTTCCTTCCCTCGGCGAACAACGGCCCGCTCACCCGCTTGCGCTCGGTGTCGACCTTGGGGCTGGGGCCGAGCAGGTGGTAGTAGACCCCGTACTCGGTCTCGGGGAACCAGTCGGTCTGGACCACGATCGGGTCGGGGCAGACCCCCTTCAGGTTGAGCCTGTCGCCGGCCGGCGCCGCGCCGGACGCCGGTCTGGTCGCCGGCTGGTCGTCGCCGAACGTGCAGCCGGCCGCGGCAAGGGCGGCCGCCACCAGGACGATCATGCCGAGGCGAAGTCTGGGCACCTGCGCTCCTCCTAGTCGTTTCCTATGTGTCGAGCCCACCGGCGGACTCGTGCCAGCTTCCGACCACCCGGCGGGCGAGGAAGCCGAAGAACCAGAACACGACGATGCCGAGCAGCGAGGACAGGATGATCGCCCCCACCATCTGCTCGGACTGCAATCTGGACTGGTAGCGGTCGATCAGGATGCCGATCCCGGGGTTGCCCTGCTTGAAGAAGAAGTCGCCGACGATCGCCCCGATGACCGCGAGGCCGGCGGAGATCCGCAGCCCGGTGAAGATCGACGGCAGGGCGGCTGGGAGCTGCAGCTTCCACATCCGGGTGAGGCGGTTGGCGCCGTGCAGGGTGAACAGGTCGTGGTGCTCCTGCTGCACCGACTGCAGGCCGAACAACGTGTTGGCGACGATCGGGAAGATCGCGAAGATGACGACCACCAGGACCCGGCTGAAGGAGCCGAAGCCGAACCAGAAGCCGAACAGCGGCACGCAGGCCAGGATGGGGATGGTCTGGGTCAGGACCGCGTAGGGGTAGAGCGAGCGTTCGATCCACCTGGCCCGGCTCATGGCGATGGCCAGGGCCAGCCCGATGGCGATCGCGATCGCCAAGCCGGTGAAGGCCACCCTGGTGGAGAGCCACAGGGCGTCCAGCAGCTCCCTGAGGTTGAACGGGTCGAGGAAGCTGACCTGGACCACGTCGTGCGGCGGTGGGACCAGGAACCGGCGTTGCGCATCCAGCAGCAGGTAGCTGACCCCGTACCAGACGCA
>DATHIG010000195.1:0-4570 GCA_035490035.1 Actinomycetes bacterium | reverse complement strand
CGTGATCCTGGCGGCCGGCGTCCTGTTTCTGGCCAGGGCCGGCCGGCCGGGCCCGCCCTGGGTCCGGGTCGCGCGGCTGTCGGCCCTGCCCGCCGGCGCGGTCACCGAGGTGCTGGGGCCGGCCGGGCAGGTCGTGGTCGTCGACCGGCGGGGCGGCGAGCTGCGCGCCTTGCTGGCCCCGGGCGGCGCCTGCCCGGTGGAGGCCGCCGGCGACGGCTTCGCCCGCCCCTGCGCCGGGCACCGCTGGGACGCGACCGGCGCCCCCGCCGGCGACGGCCAGCAGCGGGCGCCCCCGCCACTGCGCCAGGTCCCGGTCTCGTTCGCCGGCGGCGACCTCTACATCGATCCTCGCTGACCCCGGTCCGTACCGGGCGGGACTAGTTCCATCAGGCCCCACACTTCCGCCTTCAAGGTGGGTGCGCCGTCCGTCGGAGCCGACCGATACCTCAAATATGACCACTCTCCGTGGTAACGAGAGGTCAGGGAGGTGACGATGATCGCTCGGGTGCTGTGCGCAACGACCGGGTCGGAGCAGGCGGCCATGAAGATGGCCGCACTCTGGGGCGAGCAGGTGGGACGGTTCGAGCGGGCCGCGCCCGGCTTCCAGGGGGCGGTGCTGCTCCGGGAGGGGGCGAATCTGCTCGCCGTCTCCTGCTGGGACGGTCAGCGGGCGGCCGAGGCGGCGCTGGAGCCGCTGCTGGATCGGGTGGCCAGCTCCGACCTCGACGACCTGCTGGCCAAGCCCCTGTCCTGCCGCTTCAGGACGCTGTGACGGTACGGGCGCTGGCCGACCTCGGCCAGGGCGCCAGGGGGCGGATCGTGGAGCTGCGCCTGCCGCCAGGACGGCGGACGCTCCCCGGGTCGCCGCTGCAGCCGGGCGCCGTGGTCTACGTCGCCGAAGCCACCGGCGGCCGCTGGCTGCACGTGCGGATCGACTACCGCGAGTACTCGATCCCCCTCGGCGTGGCCGAGGGGGTCCTGATCGAGGTGCCCGAACGGCCGCAGCCGCCGACCGCCAGGGACGCCTACGCGGTGCTGGTGTCGCGCCTGGACCGGCGCAGCTGGCGGGTCCGGGTGATCGACCGGGCGAGCGGCGTGGTCGCCCGCAGCGAGTGGTTCGAGGACGAGCTGGCCGCACGCCGCCGGTTCCAGGAGCTGTCCGGCGACGCCGACGCCCTGGACGCCACCGCCTTCCGGGCCCGCTACCGGCTGCCCTGATCCCGGTGGTGCATGGTCTCGCCGTGGCTGTCGTGCTCGTCGACCCCGGCCGGGTCCAGGTGCAGGTCCACCGCGGCCACCCCAGGCAGGGCGTGGAAGACGGCGTGGCGGGCCTGCTCGCCGAGCTCGTGGGCCTCGCGCAACGGCAGGGCCGGGTCGACCTCGACGTGGACCAGGACGTGCAGGGAGCGGCCCACCCAGCGGGCCCTGACCGCATGCACGGCCTCGACACCCGGGACCGACGACGCCGCCCGCTCGATCTCGTCGATCACCTCGGGGTCGACCCGGTCGAGCAGCCGGGCCAGCACGTCGCGGGTGGTCCCGGCCAGCACCCAGACGATCACGGCCGAGAGCAGCAGGCCGGCCAGCGGGTCGGCGGCCGGCCAGCCGGCCCATGCCCCGGCGATCCCGGCCGCGGCGGCCAGGCTGGCCAGCCCGTCGACCCGCGAGTGGCGGCCGTCCGCCTCCAGCGGGACCGAGTTGATCCGCCGGCCCACCTCCAGCTTGTAGCGGGCCACGGCCTCGTTGCCGGCCACGCCGACCATGGCCGCGGCCAGCGCCCAGCCGGGATTGCGCAGCGCGGCGGCGTCCCCGGTCAACCTGGCCAGCGACTCCCAGGCGGCGACCACCGCCGAGGCGGCGATGGCCAGGACCACCAGCACACCGGCGACGTCCTCGGCCCTGGCGAACCCGAAGGTGTAGCCACGGTCGGGCTGGCGCCGGCCGACCACGAAGGCGACCCACAAGGTGACGGTGGTGAACACGTCGCCCAGGTTGTGCAGGCCGTCGGCGAGCAGGGCGACCGAGCCGCTGGCGGCCACGAAGGCGAACTCGACCGCGGCGGTCAACCCGAGGCCGATGGCCGAGAGCCGGACCGCCCTGAGGCCCTCGTCCTCCCCGGCCGGGGAGCCGGCCAGGGGGACCGGGGCATGGGCATGACTGTGGCCGTGACCGCGGCCGTGACCCTGATCGTGGCTGCCGCCCACCGCTCCCTCCATGCCTGCAGGCCCGCCGGGCGCCGGACATGCAGCGGGCCCATGGCGCCGACCGGGTGGGATCGGCGGCGCCAGGGCCCGACTGCCAGTGGCCGCGCACACCCGAAAGGGCGGGGCCACCGCTGCAAGGGTAAGCCGGCGCAGCCCTGGATACCAGCCCCCAGTGTGGAGAAAATGGCATCCGGGCCAACGGCGGCCCGGCAGGCGACCTGGAGGTGTGCCCATGGAAGCTCGTGTCGACCGCGAAGCCCCCGACCGCAACCTGGCCCTCGAGCTCGTCCGGGTCACCGAGGCGGCCGCCATGGCCGCGGCCCGCAAGATGGGCTTCGGCGACAAGGAGGCGGTCGACCAGGCGGCCGTTGACGCCATGCGCCACGTGCTCGGCTCGGTCTCGATGACCGGGGTGGTGGTGATCGGCGAGGGCGAGAAGGACAACGCCCCCATGCTCTACAACGGCGAGGAGATCGGCGACGGCACCCTCCCCGAGGTCGACATCGCCGTCGACCCGGTGGACGGGACCACCCTGACCGCCAAGAGCATGCCCAACGCCATCTCGGTGGTCGCCCTCTCCGACCGGGGCACCATGTTCGACCCCGGGCCCTGCGTCTACATGGAGAAGCTGGTCGTCGGACCGGAGGCGGCCGACGCGGTCGACTTCGAGGCTCCGCTGGCCCTGAACCTCCGGCTGGTCGCCAAGGCCAAGGGCGCCCATGTGGCCGACCTGACCGTCTGCATCCTCGACCGCCCCCGCCACCAGGACCTGGTCGGGCAGATCCGGCGGGCCGGTGCCCGGGTCAAGCTGATCACCGACGGCGACGTCGCCGGGGCGATCATGGCCGCCAGGGAGGGAACCGGTGTCGACATGCTGGTCGGGATCGGCGGCACGCCCGAGGCGGTGATCGCCGCCTGCGCCCTCAAGTGCCTGGACGCGGCCATGTACGGCCGCCTGTGGCCGCGCAACGACCAGGAGCGCCAGGCCGCCGTCGACCTGGGCTACGACCTCGACAAGGTCCTCAGCATCGACGACCTGGTCCGGGGCGACAACGTGTTCTTCGCGGCCACCGGCGTGACCGACGGCGAGCTGCTCCGCGGGGTCCGCTTCGACCGCAACGGCGCCAGCACCCAGTCCCTTTCGATGCGCTCCAAGTCCGGCACCTCACGTCAGATCGACGCGCGCCACCAGCTCGCCAAGCTGAGCCGCTACGCCAGCATCGACTACGGCTGACTCGCCGGCCTGGTCCCGGTCACCCACAGGGCCTGGTTGTCGAGGCGGACCCGGCCGCCGTCGGTGACGAACGGCGCCCATGCCGCGGTGACCTTCGCCCAGACGCGCTCCTGCACCTCGGGTGGCTGCCCGTCGACCAGCGCCGTGATCGGCGGGGCGACGTCGCGCAGCCAGTGGGTCGCCCGCTGGGGCGAGGCGAGCTGGTAGGTCGCGGTCACGGTCCCGGTCCCGACCTCCTGGAAGCCGGCGGCCTCGACCAGTCCCCGCAGCCGGGCGGCGTCGGCGAGCGCGAACGGGCCGGGGACGCCGGCAGGGGGCGGCGGCAGCTTCAGCTCGGCGCCGATGACGGGCACGGATGCCGCGAACTGGACCGCCGGCGGCGGGCCCCACACGGCGGCGGCCAGCCGCCCGCCCGGCCGGAGGAAGGACCGCAGCCGCGCCAGCGCGCCGGCGACGCCGGGAAGGAACTGCAGGCCCTGGCGGCTCAGCACGGCGTCGAAGCTGGCCTCGGGGAAGCTGAGCTCCTCGGCGTCGCCCTCGACGAACTCGACGTTGTCGAGCCCCTCGGCGGCCGCCCGCTCGCGGCCGATCCCCAGCATCGCCCCCGAGATGTCGGTGCAGACCACGCGCCCGCCGGGGCCGGCCGCGCGGGCCGCGGTCAGGCCCGGCTCCCCGTAGCCCGCGGCCACGTCGAGCACGACGTCCCCCGGGCCGATGCCGGCCAGCTCGACCAGCTTCCGGCTCACCGCCAGCCCGCCGCCCTCGGCCTCGAGGACGTCGAACCAGGCCCGCCAGCCGGGCGCGGCGTCGCGCCACTCGGTCCTGGCCTTGGCCTTGTACTGGACCGGGTCGAAGGTGGTGGTCGACGGCATGGCCCTCCCTCTGGGTCGGCTGCGCCGCATGGGCCGACCCTACGGGGCAGGGTCGCCGTCCGGCATCGGCTGCTTCAGCCATCTCGCCGGCGGCACGGCATGGTGGGTTCTAGCCATCGGTCGCCAGGAGATCCCGCTCGAGCGCGGCCGAGATGGCCGCGGCCCGGGAGGACACGCCGAGCTTGGCGAAGACGTTCTGCATGTGCCGGGCCACGGTGTGCTCGCTGAGGTGCAGCACCCTGGCGATGTCGCGGTTGCGC
>DATHIG010000194.1:0-4488 GCA_035490035.1 Actinomycetes bacterium | reverse complement strand
AACTCGCCGACCAGGGCGCCGAGCTGGGCCGCCAGCGGCAGCGGGCGGTGGTCCAGGATCAGCTGGTTGACCCATGGATCGAACGGGATGGTCAGCGACCAGACCAGACCCGAGGTGGCGAACAGCCAGCCGATCGGGTTGGCCGGCCGCCGCAGGGCCAAGACCAACCCGACAGTGGCATAGCCCAGCGGGAACACCAGCGCGAAGGCGGCCCCTTCGGCCAGCACGGCAAGGGTGAGGGGCCGGGTCAGGACCAGGGTGACCACCAGTCCGGCGGCGCAGCAGCCAGAGGTGGCCAACCACAACGACCAGGCAGCCAGGGTCCTGGTCCTCGCCCGCATCCTCACCACCCTGCTCCTCGGGCCACCGCTCGGAGCTACCAGCAGCTGAACATCGCAGGCCACCGGTACGAGATCGTTACGACCCAACCCGACCGGCGCATCGCACGGCCGCAACGGTCACCCTGCCAGAGCTGTCAACCCACCCCAAGGGTCCCACGCGAGGGCAGGCGGCGACTCGGCCGGCGCGCCCTGGACGGGTCGGCTGGGAGGAATGATCATGGCTGGGAGATGGCTGTGGCTTCGTTGTTCGGGCGCGAGCGTGAGCTGGCCGCGCTGGATGACCCCGTCGGCTTCGTCGCCTTCGCCCAGCAGGGAGCAGTGCATGGTCGCTGGGTGACCCAGAATCGCCTGGGTATCATCGGCGCCAAGGACGAGAGGAGGCGAGATGGCTCGACCCCGTGGTTCGCGTTGGACGACCCGGCTCAGGCACCTCGCGGGCGAGACCGGGTCCGCGGTCCGGGCGATACCTCGACGGCTTCGCCGCTGGCTGCAGGGTGGCCTCCTCCGGGTGCGCAAGCCGGGCGCGCCTCGCGTGGTACCGACCCACTTCGCCGGCAACGGCTCGGTGGCGCTTGCCTACGACGTCCGCGGCCACGGGGCGCCGCTGGTACTGATCCAGGGGCTGGGCGTTGGTCGCTGGGGCTGGGCGCCGGTGGCCGACCACCTGGCCCGCCGCTTCCAGGTCATCACCATCGACAACCGGGGCATCGGCGCCTCTGACGCCCCACCCGGACCGTACTCGACCCGGGCGATGGCCGACGACGTCCTCGCCGTCCTGGACGACGCCGGTGTCGGCTCGGCCAGCCTGGTGGGCACGAGCCTTGGCGGCATGGTCGCCCAGGAGCTGGCCCTCGCGCATCCCGCCCGGGTCGACAAGCTGGTGCTTGTGGCCACCATCCCGGGTGGGCGGCTCACCGCCCCGATGCCACTGGAGACGGCTCGCATGCTCACCTGGGCACCGCTCATGGCCAGCGAGACGAGGCTGCAGGGGTTCGTCGAGCACACCCTCGGTCCCGAGACCGTGCGGCGCCGGACCGAGGTCGTCGAGCGGCTGACAGCCCAGAAGCTGGCCCATCCCCAGTCTGAGCGGGCCTGGCGGGCGCAGGCCACCGCCGGCATCCTGTTCGACCCGCTCGGTCGGCAGCGCCGCATCACCCAGCCGACGCTGATCCTGCAGGGCACGGCCGACCAGGTGGTGAACCCGGACAACGCGAAGCTGCTGGCCAACCTGATCCCAGACGCATGGCTGCAGTACTTCGACGGGGCGGGCCACCTGCTCTACTGGGATGAGCCGCAGCGCTTCGTGCGCGTGGTGACCGGCTTCCTGACCGACCGTGCCACCCCAGCACCCGCGCCGCATCGAGCCGTCCGCAACGCCGGCTAACCAAGCTGGAGCCGATCCCCTCACGATTCCTGGCCGCGGCCCTGTCGCCCTCCCTTGGCCGGCGTCCGGTAGGTGGCCCGCGTGGCGACCACACCCGCGGTCAGGGCGGTGGGCACACATGACCGCCTGGATCGATCCGATGCCGGCGGGGTGAGGCGCTTCGCCGGCGTTCAGCCGGGCAGGCTGTCCAGGAACGGGTCGACGGCGGCGTCGTTCTCGGCCATCCCCCAGACCTCGGTCGCAATCCCATCCCGGATGTGGAAGATCTGCACGTACTTCCACTCGGCGCCCAACCCGTCGGCCGCGGAGGCCGAGGCCGACCCCAGCACCACCACATGGTCGTCGTTGCCCAGGATGTCGTGGATGTCGGTCGAAGGCGGTCCGGTCATCGCCTGGGCCTGGCGGCCGAAGTACTCCAGTACCTTGGCCTTGCCCTGGTAGGCCCCGCTCCACTTGCTGTTGCCGCCGACGTGCCAGACCACATCGTCGGCCAGGTGCTGGTCCATCCAGGCCATGTCGCCCCGCTCGAAGGCCGCAAAGCCCTCCCGGACGACGGTGACGTTGGGATGCTCGTGGTGGGTCATGACGACTCCTTCTGCAGGCGGCCCCTTGGCCTGGTCGGCGAGGAGTCTACCTTGGTCTGCCGCCGGGGAGGAATCTCCTGTCCGGGGCCACGGAGCCGCCGTGGTCGGTCAGCCTCCCCGCGCCCGCGGCACACGCCATCCTGCGCCAGGCGGACCCGGTGGGCGGACGGTGCCGAGCACCAGAGGACCCGCTTGCTCATGGCAGGACCGGGGGGCTTCACCACTTGACGGGGCCATGACTCGCTCAGTAGTTTACTCAGTATGCTATCGAGAAGGCTGGTGATGTCGTGAGCATCCGGCATGCGCTGCTGGCGTTGTTGAGCGAGGGACCGAAGTACGGGCTGCAGCTGCGGCAGGAGTTCGAGGCGGGGACGGGTGAGGTCTGGCCCCTGAACGTCGGGCAGGTGTACACCACGCTCCAGCGTCTGGAACGCGATGGGCTGGTGGTGTCCGACGAAACCGGGGATGACGGGCCGCAGAGGACCTATCGGATCACAGAGGTGGGCGGCGGCGAGCTGTCGGCGTGGTTGCTGACGCCGCCCGACGCCAGCGCGCCACCCCGCGACGAGCTGGTGATCAAGGTGCTGGTGTCGCTGCGCGTTCCGGGGATCGACGTCCGCGACGTGGTGCAGGCCCATCGGCGCCACCTCGTGGGGTTGATGCAGCAGTACACGCGGTTGAAAGAGGACCTGACCGACGACGAGATCGGCCTGGCGCTGGTGGTCGACGCCGAGCTGTTCCGACTGGACGCGGTGATCCGGTGGTTGGACGCGGCGGACGGTCGGCTCAGGCGCCGCGGCTCGGATGCACCGTCGCCGGGTGGTGGCCAGACGGCACCAGAGCGGTTGCGACGCAGGATGGCGGTTCCCCGATGACCGCCCTGGAGCTGCGGGAGGTGTCCAAGCTGTACGGCGAGGGCGCGTCGGAGGTTCGGGCTCTCGACGACGTTGCCCTCTCCGTCGAGTACGGCGCGCTGGTCGCGGTGATGGGTCCCAGCGGCTCGGGCAAGAGCACGCTGCTGACCATCGCGGGCACGCTGGAGGACCCGAGCAGCGGCGAGGTCGTGGTCGGCGGGCGGCCGGTGTCGAGTCTGTCGCGCAATGACCGGGCCCGGCTGCGGCGCCGGTCGATCGGGTACGTGTTCCAGGACTTCAACCTCCTGGCGGGCCTGACCGCCGTTGAGAACGTGAGCCTTCCCCTCGAGCTGGATGGGAACAGCGCCAAGGTCGCTCGAGTCGCGGGCCTTGAGGTGCTGGAGCGCCTGGGAGTGGCGGACAAGGCGGACCGCTTTCCCGACGATCTCTCGGGCGGCGAACGTCAGCGGGTCGCGATCGCCCGCGCGGTGGTGGGTGACCGTCGGCTGCTGCTCGCGGACGAACCGACCGGCGCCCTCGACTCCGCCAACGGAGAGGCCGTGATGCGGCTGCTACGGGCTGCATGTCGGGACGGCGTGGCCGGTGTTGTCGTGACCCATGACGCGCAGCTGGCGTCGTGGGCCGATCGTGTCCTGTTCTTGCGCGATGGCCGAGTGGTCGACCAGACGGCGCCGAGCCCTGGCCCCGAGTCGCTGCTCGCCCCCGGCCAGAGCTGATGGGCTCCAGGGCAACCGGCAGGGCCGCGGCGCGCCGGGCGGTGGCGCGCTGGGCGCTGCGGCTTCTTCGGCGTCAGTGGCGCCAACAGGTGCTGGTGCTGACATTGCTCACCCTGGTGGTGGCCGTATCCGTCATGCTCTCGTCGGCCGTGTACAACACGGCCGGGATCTCAGATGACGCCATCCTCGGGTCGGCGCAGCATCGCTACAACGCCGACCTGGGTGGGTCGGGGGACCTGCCCGGCATCGTTGCCGCAGCCGAGGCGCAGCTTGACAAGGTGGACGTGTTCGTCAGCTGGTCCCGGCCGATCCCCGGCTCGGTGGACAAGATCGAGTACCGGTCGCAGGATCCCGACGGCGCCTTCAGCGCCCCGCTGTTGGCGCTCCGCCAGGGCCGCTACCCCGAACGAGCTGAGGAGGTCGCCCTCACCGACGATCTCGCGACCCTCCTGGGGCTCAGCATGGGCGAGCGCCTCGACCTCGACGGCCGTGATCGAAGGGTCGTGGGAGTGGTCGAGAACCCGAGCGACCTGAGCTCGGACTTCGCGTTGGTCTCGGTGACCGACAGAGATCTCGCCGAGGTCGTGT
>DATHIG010000193.1:0-5152 GCA_035490035.1 Actinomycetes bacterium | reverse complement strand
CGACCCGAGGCCGAAGAGCGCTACCAGTCGCTCGGCTACCGGACCAAGCGGCTGCTGCTCGGCCCGCCGTTCAAGACGGCCCAGCTCGCCCACGAGCGGATCAGCAAGCGGGTGGCGCTGGCCGTGTTCTCCTCCGACCCGATCTCCTCGACCGCCTACGCCACCGAGGAGATGCTGCTGGTGCTGGTCGTCGCCGGCACGGCGGCGATCGGGCTGGCGCTCCCGCTGGCCGCCGGGGTGGCGGTGCTGCTGCTCATCCTCGTCCTGTCCTACCGGCAGGTGATCGCCGCCTATCCGCAGGGCGGCGGGGCCTACATGGTGACCCGTGACAACCTCGGCGGGACGTTGGCGGCCGTCTGCGCGGCCGCCCTGCTGGTCGACTACGTGCTCACCGTCGCCGTCAGCGTCTCGGCCGGGACGGCCGCGCTGGCCTCGGCCGTCCCAGGCCTCCAGGACCTCCGCGTCGAGATCTCGGTCGCGTTCATCATCCTGCTGATGTGGGGGAACCTGCGCGGCATCCGCGAGTCGGGCAAGATCTTCGCCGTCCCCACCTATGTCTACATCGCCAGCCTGGGCGGCGTGGTGGTGCTCGGCGTCTACCGAATTCTCTCCGGCCAGGTCGACAGCATCGCCTACAGCCCGGCGGAGACCCAGGAGCTGGCTGGCGTCGGCGAGCCGCTGGCCGCGGTGTCGCTGTTCCTGCTGCTGCACGCCTATGCGGCCGGGACCACCGCGCTGACCGGGGTCGAGGCGATCGCCGACGGCGTGCCGGCGTTCAAGAAGCCGGAGGCCCAGAACGCCCAGCGCACCCTGGTGGCCATGGCGCTGATCATGGGCTTCCTGTTCATCGGCATCACCTTCCTGGCCATCCAGATCGATGCCCGCCCGTTCGAGTCGGGGCACCCGACCCTGGTCGCCCAGGTCACCCAGCACGTCCTCAGCGTGGGCTTCATGGGGCAGGCCCTGTTCGTGTTCGTGCAGATCGCCACCCTGTTCATCCTGGTCCTTGCCGCCAACACCGCGTTCAACGGCTTCCCGATCCTGGCCTCGTTCGCCGCCCAGGATTCGCTCATGCCCCGGCAGCTGCGCAAGCGCGGGCACCGGCTGGTCTACTCCAACGGGATCCTTGTGCTGGCCGCCGGCGCGGTCTTCCTGGTCGTCGCCTTCCACGCCAGCGTCCACGCCCTGATCCCGCTGTACGCGATCGGGGTGGTGACCTCGTTCACGCTGGCCCAGGCGGGCATGACCCGTCGCCACCTGCGGTTGCGGCAGCCGGGCTGGCGCAACGGCCTGCTCATCAACGGCGTCGGGGCGACCGTGACGATGCTGGTCCTGATCGTCATCACGATCACCAAGTTCACCCACGGGGCCTGGATGGTGGCGGTCGCGGTCCCGCTGCTGGTCTGGCTGCTGCTGCGTACCCAGGGCACCTACAGGGGGGAGCTGGGCGAGCTGGAGGTGGAGGTCAGCCACCGGCTGGCCCCGCCTAAGCCCCGCCACGAGGTGGTGGTGCTGGTCGAGGCGCTCGACCGGGCGACGATCGGCGCGTTGCAGTACGCCCGCCAGCTCAACCCGCTGCGGCTGACCGCCCTGCACATCGCCGTCGACCCGGAACGGGCGCGGGAGCTGTCGGCGTTGTGGGCCCGGGTCAACATGCCGGCCCCGCTGGAGGTGGTCGACGCCCCCGACCGCAACCTGCTGGCCACCACCAAGGCGACCATCGCCGAGCTGGTCCGGCCGGACACCGAGGTCACCGTGCTGGTCCCCAAGCGCCGCTACGCCACCTTGTGGCGCCGGGTGCTGCACGACAACTCCTCGGCCGGGCTGGTCCGGGCGCTCGGCAGCATGGACGGCGTCAATGTCACCATCGTGCCCTTCCGCCTTGGCCGCCGGCCCCTCCTGCGCTCGGTCCCGTCTGGTTGATGGAGAATGCGGCCACCAGTCCAATCTCGAGGGGGAACCAATCTTGGAGCGCCTGTCGCACGGCGTGCTCAGCGATGACGCCGCAGCACTGCTGGACGGCGACCGTCCCGTCGACGTCCTGGTCGGCATCCCGTCGTTCCAGAACGCCCGGACGATCGGCCATGTCGTCCGGGCCGTGGAGGCCGGCCTGCGCAAGCACTTCCCGGACCGCCGCTGCCTGATCGCCATCTCCGACGGCAACTCGCCCGACGGGACGGTGCAGGCCGCCATGGCCGCGACCACCGAAGGAGACGAGGAGCTGCTGCTGCTCGACCCGAAGGTCGAGCGGCCCGACAAGCTGGCCCTCACCTACATCGGCCTGTCCGGCAAGGGCTCGGCCTTCCGGGCCATCTTCGAGCTGGCCGCCGCCGTCGGCGCCCGCGGCTGCGCGGTGCTGGACGCCGACCTCCGCTCGGTCAGCCCGGTCTGGGTGGACCGCCTGGTCGGCCCCGTCCTGGACCACGGCCACGACCTGGTGACGCCGCTGTACGCGCGGCACAAGCTGGACGGCACCATCACCAACTCGATCGCCTTCCCGTTGACCGCGGCCATGTACGGGCGGCGGCTGCGCCAGCCGATCGGCGGCGACTTCGGCTTCTCCGGCCGCCTGGCCGCCCACTGGGCCGGCAAGCAGGTGTGGAGCACCGACGTGGCCCGCTTCGGGGTCGACATCTGGATGACCACGGTGGCCCTGTGCGAGGGCTTCAGCGTCTGCCAGAGCGTGCTCGGGGCCAAGCTGCACGACGCCAAGGACCCAGGCCGCGACCTCGGACCGATGTTCCGCCAGGTCGTCGGCAGCCTGTTCGCCCTCGCCGGCCGCTACGTCGACCGCTGGACGGAGGCGGCCGACATCCAGCCGGTCTCCACCTTCGGCTTCCGCACGGCCACCTCCACCGAGGAGATCCGGGTCAACCTCGACCGGCTGGTGTGGCGGTTCGTGGAGGGCTTTGTCGCCGAGCACGAGCTGTGGCGCGAGGTGCTGGCGGCGCAGCACTTCGACGGGGTCAAGGAGGCCATCCACCGGGCAAGCGAGCGGCCGGAGGGGTTCGTGCTGCCGGTCGAGCTGTGGGCCCGGATCTGCTACGACTACCTGCTGGCCTACAACGCCCAGGCGATCGACCACGACCGGCTGGTCTCCTCGATGATCCCGCTGTACTTCGCCCGCACGGCCACCTTCGTCAACGAGGCCGCTGACGACACCCCCGAGCAGGCCGAGGAGCGGATCGAGGCGTTCGCCGAGGTGTTCCTGGCCGCCAAGCCCTACCTGATCGAGCGCTGGAGCGAGCAGGGCCGTTCCCGCCGCCTGGGCGACCAGCGGGTCTCCGGCGAGGAACGCCGCAAGGGCGACGACACCAGCGAGTTCATGGCCATCAAGTCACCATGAATGGCGGGATCACCCTGACCATGGCACAGGCGCTCTTGAGTGGCGGTGGGGGGAGCCGGGAGCTCCCCCCGCATGGATCGGGGCTCAGCCTCACCGGCGTCTGGCCGAGAGCAGCTGCGCCGGCTGGCCAAAGTGGAAGGGAACAATCGTCACATTGACGTTTTCCATGGACCCCAGGACCTTGGTCAGGCCGGACGAGGTCTGGTCGTGCAGGACCCGGCGCCAGAAGCCGACGTAGCGGCGCCGCGGCACCAGCACGCTGACCTCGGTGTCCGGCCGGACCCGCTCGGCGATCGTCTCCTCGACGGTGGCCAGCAGATTGCGGTCGGGGGCGTCGACCAGCTCCAGCGCGATGGGGATGTCGACCCGGGCCCACAACCGGCCCAGCTCCCGCGCGTGGTCGGGGTCGACGGCGATGTGCAGTGCGGTGATGCTCAACGGGTTGAGCTGGCGGGCGTACTGCAGGGCGCTGAGGGCGGCCTGGTCGAGGTCCTCGATCAGCACCACCACCTCGTGGCGGGGCTTGGGCGGGGCCAGCCGCTGGGACGCCTGGACCTTGAGCTGGGCCAGCTCGCGACCGTAGGTCTGCTGGATGCGGAGCAGCAGCCAGACCAGCAGGGGGATGGCGATGACCACCATCCAGGCGCCCTCGGTGAACTTGCCGACGACGATGACCAGCAGGGCGATCATCGTCACCGCGGCCCCGACCCCGTTGATCAGGACGCCGCTGCGCCAGCCCGGGCCGCGCCGCCGGAGATGGCGACGGGTCATGCCAGCCTGGGCCAGCGTGAACGAGGTCACCACCCCGACGGCGTACAGGGGAATCAGCGAGTGGGTGTCGGCCCGGAAGGCCACGATCAGGAAGATCGCCACCGCCGACAGGGCGATGATGCCGTTGGAGTAGACCAGCCGGTGGCCCCGCTTGCGGAGCTGTCGGGGCAGCAGGGCGTCGCCGGAGGCGAAGCTGGCCAGCAGCGGGAACCCGGAGAAGGCGGTGTTGGCCGCCAGCACCAGGATGAGCAGGGTCGCCGCCTGGACCAGGATGAACGCCGGGCCGCCGCCCAGCACCTGCCTGGCGATCTGGGAGATGACTGTCGGGTAGCCGCTCTCGAAGGGCACCGCCTCCAGCTGCACCGCCAGGTAGGTGATGCCGATGAACAGGCTGCCCATGATCACCGCCATCACCGTCAGGGTCTTCTTGGCGTTGACGGCCTCGGGGGCGCGGAACGCCGAGACCCCGTTGGAGATTGCCTCCACCCCGGTGAGCGCGGTCGTGCCCGAGGCGAAGGCGCGCAGCACCAGGAAGACCGTGACCGTCCCCAGCACGTCCTCGTGGTGGAGCTGGCCGGCCTGCTCGGGCGAGTAGCTGATGGGCCCGAGGTCGCCGCTGGTCAGCCGCCAGATGCCGGCCACGATCATGGCTGCGACGCTGACCACGTACACGTAGGTGGGGATGGCGAAGATGCGGCCGGCCTCGCGGATGCCGCGCAGGTTGGCCCAGGCGAGCAGGACCACGAAGGCGACCGAGATGTGGACCCGGAGCGGGCCCAGCTGGTCGGGGAAGACCGAGCTCATGGCGGCCACGCCGCTGGAGACGCTCACCGCGACGGTGAGCACGTAGTCGATCAGCAGGGCCGCGCCGGCCACGGCGGCGGTGACGTTGCCGAAGTTGTCCCGGCTGACCACGTAGGCCCCGCCGGCCGACGGATAGGCGTCGACCACCTGGCGGTAGGAGACCACCAGCAGGGCGAGCAGAGCGACGATGGCAAGCGCCACCGGCAGGGCCAGCCCGGTGGCCAGCACCCC
>DATHIG010000192.1:0-7025 GCA_035490035.1 Actinomycetes bacterium | reverse complement strand
GCCCATGTCGGCCACGACGTGGTCGTCGACGACGACGACTTGGGCAAGCTGGAGCTGATCCGCGAGGGTCGCTCCTGGTTCTACGAGCCGGGCCTGCAGGAGCTGCTCGGCGAGGTGGTGCGCGCCGGCCGGCTGCGGGTCGCCCGCGACAAGGCCGAGGCGGTCGGCCACGGGACCGTGATCTTCGTCTGCGTCGGCACCCCCAGCCGCGGCGATGGCAGCCCCAACCTCGCCTTTGTCGAGGTGGTCGCGCGCGAGGTGGCCCGCAGCCTCCCGCCTGGTGAGTTCCGCCTGGTCTGCGAGAAGTCCACCGTGCCGGTGCAGACCGGTGAGCGGGTCGCCCAGGTGATCGCCCGCGAGGCCAGGGCCGACGCCGACTGGGAGGTCGCGTCCAACCCCGAGTTCCTGCGCGAGGGCTCGGCCGTCGTCGACACCCTCGACCCGGACCGGGTGGTGGTGGGCACCACCTCGGAGCGGGGCCTCGCCGCCCTGCGCGAGCTGTACACGCCGATCCTCGAGCGCTCCGGGGCGCCCTTCCTGGCCACCGACCGGGCCACCGCCGAGCTGATCAAGCACGCCTCCAACGCGTTCCTTGCCACCAAGATCAGCTTCATCAACTCGGTGGCCAGGGTGTGCGAGCGGTCGGGTGCCGACGTGGAGCTGGTGGCAAGGGGCATGGGCCTGGACCCGCGCATCGGCGTCCATTTCCTCAAGGCCGGCGCCGGCTACGGCGGGAGCTGCTTTCCCAAGGACGTGGCCGCGTTCGCCCACCGCTCCCGCGAGCTGGGCGTTGACTTCGGCCTCCTGAACGAGGTGGCCAAGACCAACCACGAGGCTCGGCGGGCGGTGGTCGACAAGGTGCGCGACGCCCTGTGGCACCTGGACGGCAAGCGGGTCGGGATGCTGGGGCTGTCGTTCAAGCCCAACACCGACGACCTGCGCGACGCGCCCTCGATCGACGTGGTCCGCGACCTGCTGGCCGACGGCGCCCAGGTCGTCGCCTACGACCCGGTGGCGGGCGAGCAGGCGGCCCGGCTGGTGCCCGGCCTGGAGCTGGCCGGCAAGGCGGCCGAGGTCGCCGACGGCGCCCACGCCCTGGTGCTGATGACCGAGTGGACCGAGTTCGGCGAGCTGGAGCCGGCCGATCTCCGCTCGCGCATGGCCTACCCGATCCTGGTCGACGCCCGCAACGCGCTTGACGCCGACGCGTTCGTCGATGCGGGGTTCACCGTCGCCGGGGTTGGGCGGCCGGTGCGGGCCCCCGGCAGCGGGAGCCGATAGCGTGCCCCGAGCGCTCGTCACCGGCGGTGCCGGCTTCCTCGGGTCCCACCTCTGCCGACGGCTGCTGGCCGAGGGCTGGGACGTGGTCTGCATGGACAACTTCCTCACCGGGCGGCGGGACAACGTCGCCGACCTGGTCGGCGAGGGCTTCCGGCTGGTCAGCGTGAACGTGACCGACTTCATCCACGTGCCCGGCCCGCTGGACGCTGTGCTCCACTTCGCCTCGCCGGCCAGCCCGATCGACTACCTGAAATACCCGATCCAGACCCTCAAGGTCGGCGCCATCGGCACCCACCACGCCCTCGGCCTTGCCAAGGAGAAGGACGCCCGCTTCCTGCTCGCCTCGACCAGCGAGGTCTACGGCGACCCCCAGGTCCACCCCCAGCCCGAAACCTACTGGGGCCACGTCAACCCCATCGGCCCCCGCGGCGTCTACGACGAGGCCAAGCGCTTCGCCGAAGCCCTGGCCATGGCCTACTACCGCACCCACGACGTCCAGGTCCGGATCGTCCGCATCTTCAACTGCTTTGGGCCGTGGATGCGGATTGACGACGGGCGGGCGTTCTGCACCTTTGCCGTGCAGGCGTTGCGGGGGGAACCGCTCACCGTGCATGGGGACGGGAGCCAGACCCGGTCGTTGTGCTATGTGGACGACCTGATCGAGGGGATCTGGCGGCTGCTGCTCAGCGAGCTGGTCGGGCCGGTCAACCTGGGGAACCCGGAGGAGGTGACGATCCTCGAGCTGGCCCGCACGGTGGCGAAGGCGGCGGGGGTCGAGCCACGGATCGAGTTCCGGCCGCGGCCGGTGGACGACCCGGAGGTGCGCAAGCCCGACATCACCAGAGCGGTCACTGAGCTGGGGTGGAAGCCCCAGGTGAGCCTGGAGCAGGGCATCCGGCGGACGGTGCCCTGGTTCCGGGAGGCGCTGGAGGCCGGTGGGGGATGACGGCGACGACCACCGGAGTGCGGACCGCCCGGGCCGCCTTCTTCGACGTGGACAAGACCCTGCTGCCCGGGTCCAGCATGTACCTGTTCGCGCGCGGGCTGTACCGGCACGGGTTCTACCACCTGAGCGACATCGCCGGGTTCGCGTTCGGGCAGCTGGTGTTCCGGCTCACCGGCGCCGAGGGGAAGCGGGGGATGGAGGCGGCCCGCGAGCAGGCGCTCGCCTTCATCGAGGGCAAGCGCCGCGACGACCTGACCCAGATCGGCCACGACATCGTCGTGGAGGTGATCGGCCCCCGCATCTACCCGGGGATGCGCAAGGTCATCGACGCCCACCACGCCACCGGCGACAAGACCTACCTGGTCACGGCGGCCCCGAAGGAGCTTGCCCAGGGGATCGCCGCCTATCTCGGCATGGACGGGGCGCTCGGGACCGAGGGCGAGCTGGTCGACGGCACCTACACCGGTCGGCTGGTCGGGCCGGTCCTGCACGGGCCGGCCAAGCTCGACGCGGTGGTCCGGCTGGCCGACGAGCTTGGCTTCGACCTGCGCCGCAGCAGCGCCTACTCGGACTCGGTGAACGACCGGCCGCTGCTGGAGGGGGTCGGCAACCCGGTGGCGGTCAACCCCGACCGCCACCTTCGCGACCTGGCCGCCGAGCGGGGCTGGCCGGTGCAGGATTTCCGCCGGCGCCGTCGGCTGTGGCTGGTCTGGCTGCCGGCCGGGATGGCCGCGGGGGCCACCACCGCCCTGGCCGCTGCGACCGGCCTGCGCCTGGCCAGGCGCAGGAGACGCTAGCGCTCGCCCGGCTCGACGGGGGGCAGCCCGCCCTCGGTGAGCACGGCCACGACCTCGTCCTCGGAGAGGCCGCGGGTGGCCAGGGCCCGGCGCAGGCGCCTGGCCGCCTCCGCCGGTGAGGTCCAGCCGTCGCGCAGCGGGCCGTCCTCCTGCTCGCCCTCGAGCAGACCGTCGACGAAGCCCTTGGCGTAGTCCCAGGTCACGTAGTGGTCGATCGCCGGCTCGAAGGCCGGCTCGTGCACCCGGGGCTCGCCGTGCTGGAGGATGTGCTCGAGGTTCTCGCGCAGCAGGCTCCAGCCGAAGAAGTGATCCTCTTCGCAGTCCGGGCACGAGATGACCACGCCCAGGAAGCCACGTTGCTCCAGCGCCGCCCGGAACTCGGCCAGGTCGCCGAGGTCGTCAAGGAGCGCGGCCCGCTCGTCGTCGTCGATGGGCTCCGGTGATGAGTCGTCCTGTGGCTCGAACGGGTCGAGGGGGTCGGGCACGGGCACCTCGGGTGGTCAGCTCGATGCGAAGGTCTTCCTAGCATGGTACAGCGGTTGCCGGCCGAGCTGTCCTTGACCTCCACAGGCCCCGCTGCTAGCGTCGCGTATGCTCCTTCCCCGGGCCCACCGCTGCGCGGTCGGGTCCGTTTGCCTATCTGCACCCGAAACGGGGTACCCCAGGGGGGCGCCTCGGACCCCTCCGGGAGGACAGCAACGTGGCTGAGGTCGAGATCGGCATCGGCAAGACCGGACGCCGGGCCTACGGGTTCGACGACATCGCGATCGTGCCAAGCCGGCGGACCCGTGACCCTGACGACATCGACGTCTCCTGGGACCTCGACGCCTATCACTTCGAGCTGCCGCTGCTGGCCTCGGCCATGGACGGGGTCGTCTCGCCCAGGATCGTGGTCGAGCTGGGCAAGCTCGGCGGCCTTGCCGTCCTCAACCTCGAGGGCCTGTGGACCCGCTACGAGGACACCGACCCGGTCTACGCCGAGATCGCCAGCCTGCCCGACGCCGAGGCGACCAAGCGGATGCAGGAGATCTATGCCGAGCCGATCAAGCCGGAGCTGATCGGCCGCCGGGTCAGGGAGATCAAGGAGGCCGGGGTGGTCGCGGCGGCCAGCCTGACGCCCCAGCGGGTCGCCCGCTACCACCAGTTCGCGCTCGAGGCCGGCCTGGACATCCTCGTCATCCAGGGGACGGTGGTCTCGGCCGAGCACGTGTCCTCCAGCAGCGAGCCGCTCAACCTCAAGACCTTCATCGCCCACTACGACCTGCCGGTGATCGTCGGCGGCTGCGCCTCCTACGCCACCGCCCTGCACCTGATGCGCACCGGCGCCGCCGGGGTCCTGGTCGGGGTCGGGCCCGGGGCGGCCTGCACCACCAGGGGCGTGCTCGGCATCGGCGTGCCGATGGCCACCGCGCTGGCCGACGCGGCCGGCGCCCGCACACGGCACCTGGAGGAGACGGGCCGCTACGTCCAGGTGATCGCCGACGGCGGCATGCGCACCGGAGGCGACGTGGCCAAGGCGATCGCCTGCGGGGCCGACGCGGTCATGATCGGCTCGCCGCTGGCCAGGGCCGTCGAGGCCCCCGGCCGAGGCCACCACTGGGGGATGGCCACCTTCCACCCGGACCTGCCAAGGGGGACGCGGGTGCGGACCTCGCCGCTCGGCACCCTCAAGGAGATCCTGCTCGGTCCGGCCCCGGTCAACGACGGCAGCATGAACCTGTTCGGGGGCCTGCGGACCTCGATGGCGACCACCGGCCACCAGACGGTCAAGGAGTTCCAGAAGGCCGAGGTCATGGTCGCCCCCGCCCTGCAGACCGAGGGGAAGCTCCTGCAGCGGTCGCAGGGCGTCGGGATGGGCTGAGCAGGGGGTCCGGGGGGCGCAGCCCTCCGGTGCGATCGATCTGCATCCTTGCCGTCATTCGTCGTCGCCTCGACGACGGCGGGTGACGACCTGGCGGTCCCAGCCCCGGTGGACCGAGCAGAAGCTGTCGGGGTTGTAGCGCGAAAGCCTGGTCTGGCAGCCGTCGGCGGCACAGGTCCGAGCAGACCCGAACGAGCGCACCGCGGGATCGGCGCCCGGCGCCCGGCGCCGGGTCGGCGCGGCGATCGGTTCGGCGGCCTCGCCCGCGGGCTCGGCGACGA
Organism: Actinomycetes bacterium; assembly: GCA_035490035.1. GTDB lineage: Bacteria > Actinomycetota > CALGFH01 > CALGFH01 > CALGFH01 > CALGFH01. Next base: position 1,859 of record DATHIG010000192.1, on the reverse strand, counting down.
CGGTCTCGTCCGGCTCTGGCACCTGTGGTCTCCTTCGCCAAACAAAAAGCACCACACACCAAAAGCGGGGTGTGTGGTGCGAGGTCTAGGCACCAAGGGGCGGCGATGCCCCTTTTCGGCTCCACCGTACTCCTGGGCAAAGGGAGCGAGCAAACCGCTGGACGAGTTCGTTATCCTGCGGCCATGACGACCCCACCGCCCGGGCACGACACCGTCCTGGTCCTCGACTTCGGCGCCCAGTACGCCCAGCTCATCGCCCGCCGCATCCGCGAATGCCACGTCTTCTCCGAGGTCGTCGCCTGCGACGTCGACCCGGCGACGGTCCGCGCCCACGGCGCCAAGGCCCTGATCCTCTCCGGTGGACCGAAGTCGGTCTACGAGCCGGGCGCCCCCGCCCTCGACCCACGCCTGCTCGACCTCGGCATCCCGGTCCTGGGGCTCTGCTACGGGCAGCAGGCGATGGCCAGGGCGCTGGGCGGCCGGGTCGAGCCGACCGGGGTCAGGGAATACGGCCGGACCAGGCTGCGGGCCCAGCCCGACGGCAGCCTGCTGTTCGGCGGCCTTCCGGCCGAGCAGGTCGTCTGGATGAGCCACGGCGACACGGTCACCGCCGCCCCGCCCGGCGCCCGGGTCGTGGCCAGCACCGACGCCTCCCCGGTGGCCGGCTTCGAGGACCCGGAGCGGGGCCTGTACGGGGTCCAGTTCCACCCCGAGGTCGCCCACACCGAGCGCGGCATGGACCTGTTCAAGAACTTCCTCTACGAGGCCGCCGGCTGCCGGCCCAACTGGACCAGCGTATCGATCATCGAGGAGCAGGAGGCGGCGGTCCGGGCCCGGGTCGGCGACGGCCACGTGCTGTGCGCCCTGTCGGGCGGGGTCGACTCCTCGGTGGCCGCCCTGCTCGTCCACCGGGCGATCGGCGACAAGCTGACCTGCGTGTTCGTCGACACCGGGCTGCTGCGCCACGGCGAGGCGGAGCAGGTCGAGGAGACCTTCCGGCGTGACTTCAAGGTCAACCTGGTCCACGTCAAGGCGGCCGACCGGTTCCTGGAGCGCCTGGCCGGGGTGACCGACCCGGAAGCCAAGCGCAAGGCGATCGGCAACGAGTTCATCCGCATCTTCGAGGAGGTCGCCAAGGAGCACGGCGACGCCCGCTACCTGGTCCAGGGCACCCTGTACCCGGACGTGGTCGAGTCGGGCGGCAAGCGGACGGCCACCATCAAGAGCCACCACAACGTCGGCGGCCTTCCCGAGCGCATGCATCTCAAGCTGGTCGAGCCGCTTCGCCTGCTGTTCAAGGACGAGGTCCGCCGGGTCGGCACCGAGCTCGGCCTGCCCGAGGACGTGGTCCAGCGCCAGCCCTTCCCCGGGCCGGGCCTCGCGGTCCGGATCGTCGGCGAGGTGACCGCCGAGCGGCTGGACACGCTCCGCGAGGCGGACTGGATCGTCATCGACGAGATCAAGGCCGCCGGCCTGTACCGGAACGTCTGGCAATCGTTCGCGATCCTGACCCCGGTACGCAGCGTGGGCGTGATGGGGGATGGTCGGACGTACGCGAACGTGGTAGCAATTCGCGCAGTGACCTCGGAGGGCGGATGGCGGGACGACGCTGAGGGTGCCTACTCCCACTCGATCGTGGCGGGAGGCTTGGACGAGATGTCGTACACCACCCGGTTGACGCCGGGAACCTCGTTGACGATCCGGCTGCTGATCTTCGCGAGGACCTCGTACGGCAGCCGCGCCCAGTCGGCGGTCATCCCGTCGTCGCTCGTCACGGCTCGCACCGCCACGACGTTCGCGTAGGTCCGCCCGTCGCCCATGACCCCGACCGAGCGCACCGGCGTGAGGATCGCGAACGA
>DATHIG010000191.1:0-2861 GCA_035490035.1 Actinomycetes bacterium | reverse complement strand
GGCGCCGCCACCCAGGTATAGCGTCTTCCACGCCTGCCAGGGGCCGACGTGCTCCTCCTCGAACAGCGCCTTGAACTCCCGCACCTGCTCGATGGTGATCGACGGGTCGAACTTGAGCGCCAGGTTCGGGGTGGCGCTGTTACGGAAGTAGGCCAGCTTGTGCTCGCTCTGGGCACTGTCGGCCTGCAGCTCCCGCAGGACCGGCGTGACCCATGACATGCCCAGGAATACCCGGTCGGGGTCGGGCAGCGGCGCGTACAGCGCGACCTCGTCGCGGTCCAGCAGCACCATCGGCCCCATCGGCGGGGCGTAGGCGAACCCGAGCAGCTCGACGTCGGCGGCCTCGGCGGGGTGGTCGGCGTCCTCGTCGGAGCCGAGCACCACGATCACGTGCTCGGGCCGGAGCCGGACCAGCCGCTGGGTGCCGCGGCGGGTGATCTTGCGGGTGTAGGAGGTGCCAGCCGACGACACGTCGACTTCCATCCGCGCGAGCAGGTCGGCGGTCGTCCCGCCCCACCATGGCCGCTCCAGCACCCCTAGCGCGGTGGTGCCGAACAGGTCGGTCGGCTGGCCGCCCTCGAACCGGGTCCACGCGAACCGGATCTGGGAGAAGACCTGCAGCCGCGCCACGACCAGTGCGAATACCGGCCCGCTGGCACGGTAGGCGGCGGTGGCGGTCTGGACCAGCCGTTCCTCGTCCAGCTTCCCCATCGAGGTGCGCAGCAGCGGGTACTCGCCGCCGAAGCCGGTGAACCTGAATAGCTCGGCGTATTCGTCCAGGCTCAGGTTCGCCGGCCGCTGCCGGGCGGGTGCCGAGCGGGCGGAGGCGACGCGCTCAAGCAGACCGGGCATGCGGCCTCACCTGCGTCTGGTCAGGGACGCCACGGGCCTCGAGGTAGCCGACCTTGGCGGCCGCCCACGCGAACCCGATGGCCAGGGTCGCCTTGCCGGCGAGCCACCCGATCGCCCAGAACAGGCCGACGAGCAGGGTGAGCAGGGACCGGCCGAGGTGGACCTGGCGGGCCTCGCCCTCGATACGGTCCAGCGGCACCCGGTCAAGCAGTCTGGTCGCCAATGTAGATTCCTCACATGGAATATCTAGGCGTCTGTCCCGAAGGCCATCGCAGCTATCTGCGGCTGGTAGGCATCAGCAGCGCCGACACCCAAGGCGTTTGCTCCCGCTGCGGCCAGCCGGCCGACCTGGTCCCACTGCCGCCGCCGGATATCCGCCGTGTCGCCGCGGCGCTAACCGAGCCGCGCATTCACCTTCCCGTCAGAGCGAACGGCGTGGGGTGGTCGTCGGTCAGGTGCCCCCGGGTCACGTGACCCCACCCAGCCAGGGTCACCGCGACCAGCGGGGTGATGTCCACCGACAGTCCCTTGCGGGCCCACAGCCACCGGTCGCCCAGGTCTCGCTTGAGCGCGCCGGCCAGTGCCACGTTCAGGCCCGGCTGGTCCAGGTGCCGGAGGGACGGCGGGTCATCGACGTCAGGGTTGGCGCCGGTCGCGTCGTAGAACGCCCCGCACGCCCCCGCGATGTCCGCAACCGACGGCTTGGCGAGCTCCAGCCCGGCCGCCTCCGCCTCCGGGATCAGCGAGTTCGCCGGACCCGACGGGGCGATCACCACCGCGCACGGCCGCCACCGGTCGGCGAGCTGCCTGAGCCGTGGCACGACCCAGGCGGTGCCGCGGCGGTGGTCGGGGGTGCCGTCCTCGCCGGTCATCACCTCAACATGCAGCCGCCCATCGGCGCGGCGACCAGCCACCCCGATGCACGCCCACGTGCGGTCAGGGTTCACGTCGGCCGCGAACGCCACCCGCCCGGCGATCTCGGAGCCAGGATCGGCCAGCGCCTGCCAGGCCGCCCGGGGCACCACCTGCCACTCCTCCGGCACATCGTTCGGCCACCAATTCAGATACGCGCGGGTGAACTCCTGCAGCTTCCCCCGCGCTGTCCACGAGAGATAGTCGGCGCGGATCGCTTCCTCGGGCACTGTCTCCCCGAGCGCCGGCATGCACCCCCACCACGTCGCCGGGTCGCCCGGGTCGGCGTCCGGCGGCGCCGACCACTCGAAGTAGGCGACCGAGGAATCCAGGCCCGCCTCCACCGCCAGCCGACCGGCGTCGACCTTCTCCCGCAGATAGACCGACTTCAACGTCCCTGCGGTCGAGAAGATCCACAGCTGCGGCTGCGGGCGGGTGATCATCGCCGGGCGCATGCCCTGCTCGACCCGGTCGTCCTCGTGGGCGAACGCCTCGTCGACCGCGCCCAGGTCCAGCGTGTCGCCGTGGACGGCTTCCTCGGTCGGGGCGTCCAGGCCATGCAGGCTGCCGTTCCGCCAGCGGATCGCCTCCTGCCCGATCTGCTTTCGGACGTTGAAGCTGGACCGGAACCGTGACTGCTGGAGGGTGACGACGTGCTCGTCTTCCCATTTCTTGCGGGCGTGCAGGCGGCTCTGGGCGGTGTAGACGATCCGCTGCCGCGTCCCGAATCCCAGCGCCCGGTGCACCATCACCGCCAGCATGAGGCAGGTCTTCCCACTCTGTCTCGGTACTGTCAGGACGATCTCGCGGTAGGCCAGCCGGCCCGTGTCAGGGTCGATCTCCAGCGCCACGTCGGCGACGAGCCGCTGCCAGGCCATCAGCGGGGTGCCCAGCGCCGCCGCGATCCTGGCGACCTCGCCGCCCCGCGTCCTCCGGCCCAGTTTCCTCGCCGTCGCCCACCGCGGTGAACAGCGAAGCGACGAACGCGTCTCCAGTGTCGCTGTCACCACGGCGCTCCAAGGCATCGAGGGTGGTCCGTAGCTCCCGCAGACACGCCGCCGTCGCCATATCCGGTTTGCCGTCCCGTTCGTCCAGGG
>DATHIG010000190.1:0-2996 GCA_035490035.1 Actinomycetes bacterium | reverse complement strand
CGCGTACGCCGCTGACAGGAGCCGGGCGGCGTCCTCGGCCTGCGGCGGCTGCACATCGGCCTTCTGCACCGACGGCGTCATCATCAACCGGGGAGACACCATCGTCGCCCGCCTGAAGCACCGCACCTACTCGCCGGTGCTGCGCCAAGCCGACATCCCGGAGGTGGCCGTGCCCTGGTGGGGCGGGCGACGGCTCCGGTTCGAGTTCGACTGACGCCCCGGCCCACCCAGACGCAAAGTTGGGGTGGGATTCGCTGTTGCGAGAATCGGCGCTAACAACTGGTCCATGAACTCGGCTGCTTGCCGGTCCTGAGCCTGCTGGAAGTGGGCGTAGGTGGCCAAGGTCATGTGCCCGTCGGCGTGCCCGGCCCGCCCCGAGACGGTGCGCCAGTCCACCCCGCCGGCGACCAGCTGCGTCACCATGAAATGGCGCAAGTCATGCAGCCGGCAGTTCACCCCCAGCCGGCGGGCCAGCCGCAGGAAGCGGTGGGAGATGCCGTCGGGGTCGATCGGCGCCGACCCGTCGGCGACATGGGAGAACACGTAGGCATCAGCCGCCAGCGTGGTCCCGCAGGCGAGGGCGTCCTTGGCCTGGGCGACCCGCCGGGCGCGCAGCAGCTCGACCGTGCCGGCGCCGACGGCGACCCGGCGCTTGGCGTGGGTCTTGGTGTCCTTGTAGACCAGGGCCTGCTTGGGGACGCGGACGACGTTGCCGGCGATCAACACCTCGCCGCGGTCGAGGTTGATTTCGGGCCAACGCAGACTGATGATCTCGCCGCGGCGGGCGCCGAGCACGACCGCGAGCCGCAAGAACAGGCCCAGCTCAGCGCTCTCCGCGTACGCCGCTGACAGGAGCCGGGCGGCGTCCTCGGCCTGCGGCGGCTGCACATCGGCCTTCTGCACCGACGGCGCGGTTGCCAGCCTGGCCGGATTTTGGCCGATCCAGCCCCACACCACGGCCTGCTTGAGCGCGCCCGACAGGACCGCGTGAACCTCGTGGACCGTGCTGGCCTTGAGCGGCCGGCCGTCCTTGCCGCCACGGGTCCGCAGGTGGGCGTAGAAGGCGTCCAGGGTGGCGGCGTCGACCTGGCGGACGGGGAGCTTGCCGAGGGCCGGGAGGATGTAGCGGTCCATGGCGGCCCGGTAGCTGGAGGTGGTGGTGGGGGCGATCGGCCGCACGGTGGGTCGCCACTCCAGCCAGCGCTCCAGCAGCTCGGCCATGGTCCGCGACCGCGAGCCCTTGTGCCGCCCGGCGCCGATCTCCTCCAGCAGCCGCGCCTCGATCTGCTTGGCCTGACGCATCGAGGCCTTGGTCTGGCCGGGGACCTGCTGGCTCACGTACCGCTTGCGGCCGGTGAGCGGGTCACGACCGGCGTAGACCTGGACCTGGAGGCCGGTACCTCGCTTGCGGATCACGGCCCCTCCGTCCTGCGTGGTCATGCCTTCTGACACCGGAAGAATGACGAGGGAATGACGACGGAGCAAGCAAAGCAATCAGCCCAGGCCGCTGACCTGGGCGTTTGGGTGGGGCTGGCAGGCCTCGAACCTGCGACCGAGCGATTATGAGTCGCTTGCTCTAACCGACTGAGCTACAGCCCCTTGGCGGGATCGTACCCCGGCGGGTCGGGGAGGGGGCTAGGCCGTGTCGCAAAGTCAGCTTCCCGACTGCATGGCCAATGGCCTTGCCCGGCTGCCCGGACTGGGGCGTCCCTGAAATCATTTGCCCGTGCTCGCCTCGTCCGGTACGGTCGCGAGAATGTTCTCGCTGCGGGAGCCCATGAGATTCGCGTGTGGCCTCCCCGGCAGTTCCCAGGCTGAGAGTGGGTTTCGTTCATGGCATGCCGTATCAGTGAGCTCGTGCTTGGTTGCCGCGACCCTGAGGTGCTGGCGCGGTTCTGGTGCGAGGTCCTGGACTTCGTCGTGCTCGATCGCGAGGACGACGGCTCGGTGGAGATCGGGCCGCGCGAAGGGTTCGGCGGTCCGCAGCCGACGATCATCCTCAGTCGCAGGGATGAGCCGGAGAAGGGGAAATCCCGGCTGCACATCGACGTCAACGCCACCGACCGCGATCAGGACGCCGAGCTCGAACGCCTCCTGAAGCTCGGGGCGCGCCCGGCCGACATCGGCCAGACCGGCGAGGAGCCCTGGCACGTCCTGGCCGATCCCGAAGGCAACGAGTTCTGCCTGCTCAAGGCCCGCCTCGACCCACTCTGATGTTCATCCGTCACGCCTCGACACCAGGTACCTAGGATCTGCCTCGAAGTCCGGTGTGACGGGCGTGTCGTGATCGTGAAGTAAGTGAGATCTCCGGTAGAGGGTTCATCGACCAAGAAGAACCTGAACACCGGAGACCTCGTGGCCACCCTAGCGGTGACGAGGCGGCTTGACCTGACCGATGAGCAGTGGGCGCGGTTGGAACCGCTGTTGCCTATGCCCACGCGATCGGGTCGGCCGTCGGCGTGGACGAAACGGCAGCTCATCGACGGGATCAGGTGGCGGGTGCGGGTCGGTGCGCCCTGGCGGGACGTCCCGGACTGCTACGGCTCCTGGCGGGCGGTGTATGCACTGTTCCGGCAGTGGCAGCGGGCCGGGGCATGGGCGCAGATCGTCACCGCCCTGCAAACCAGGGCGGACGCGGCCGGACTGATCACCTGGGACGTCAGCGTGGACTCAACGATCGCCTGGGGCGCACCAGCACGCCGCCGTCGCCCGCCTACACCCCAGCCAGCAGCAAGAACTGCCCGGTGGCCTCTCGGTCGAATGCGGAATCAACCGACTCAAACGCCACCGCGCCGTCGCCACCAGATACGACAAACTCGCCGTCCGCTACGAAGCCATCCTCCACATCGCCGTCATCAACGACTGGCTCCTGACCTCACTTTGAGACAGGCCCTAGCGGCGGGGGGTGGCGTGGTAGAGGGTGCGGGTTCCGGAGGGGAACGCCTGGCGCTCGACCACGTCGAAGCGCGCCTCGAGGAGGCGCTCGAAGACCTCCC
>DATHIG010000189.1:0-2359 GCA_035490035.1 Actinomycetes bacterium | reverse complement strand
CCACGACAGAGCGCGCCGATGGTGCCATCGTCGTCGGCGCCCTGTCAAAGGATACCTCGTCGGCTAGCCGGGTCCTTCGCACATGGCTGGGTGTGGAGAGTTGGAGCTCATCGGGTCCTCTGGCTGGTTAGGAGGGCTGGGTGGGGTCGACGTCCAACAGTTGTAGGAGGCGGGCTTGCAGCGGTGGGGGCTGGGGAATGATCGGCGGGTCGTGGCCGCTGGCTGGGATGAGCCGCAGGCGGGCCAGGGCCTGGAAGATCAGCCGCCCGGTGGGCTTGGCCGGCTGGCCGACATACAGCCCGTCGAGGGTGAGGTCGGGGGCGATGGCCCGGCGCACCTCCCGTTCGACCAGGCAGAAGACGAGCAGGGCCAGGCAGATCACGGTGACCAGCGCCTGGATGCGTCGGTTGGACTGCACGAACAGGCGCGCGACCGCCAGCGGCCCCTTGAAGCTGCCGTAGCGGCGTTCGACGACTTCTTGGCCCTTGTAGCGGGCCAGCACTCCGGCGGCGTCGACCTGGGTGGGGTCCAGGTTGGTCAGCAGCCCATACCAGCCGTCGGTGGCCTGCTCGCGCTCCAGCGCGGCCTGGTCGAACCACCAGGCCAGGGTCGGTTTGCCGGTGGCCGGGTCGGTGCCGACCTGGGCGTGCAGCAGCCCGGCGACCCGGCGGCCTTTGGCGATGGCCGACAAGCGCGCCTGGACCACTGCAACGTCGGGATAGTGGCGGCTGCCCAGCCCCCGTTGCAGCCGCTCCAGGTCGCCGGTGGCCCGTTCCAGCTTGCGGGCGCGGGCGGTGACGGCCGCACCGGCGCGGGCCGAGGACCACACAAACACCCGGCGCACCCTGAGCACGGGATCGGTGGTGCGCTTGCCGGTGATGGTCATGGTGTCCTCCAGCACCCGGTAGCTGCCCCGCTGCTCGGGTGGCTTGCCCTGGTCGCGCTCGGCCACGTAGTCCACCGGGGTCGCCGCCGCCACCTCCAGGCCGGCGAGCACCTCGGCACCCACGTAGGTCTTGGACGCTGGCGCGATGAAGTCCACCCCGGCGGCCATGATGCCGCGCAGGTTGGCATAGGAGACCAGCTTGGAGTCACCCACCAGCAGCAAGCGGCGCGGCCCGGCCAGCCTGCGCAGCGCGCGCATCGCCCCGGCGACCTGGGCGACCTCGCCGGCGCCACCGTCATAGGCGCGGTGCCACACCGGCACGCCACCGTCGCCGCTGACGGCCAGGCCGGTCTGGACCTGCTTGAGGTCGGGGCGGCGGTCCTTGGGATGCCCGAACCGGGGCGCGATGAACCCCTCCTCGGGCTCCTGGTAGGCGCCGTACAGCGAGATCGAGGTCATGTCCCAGTGCAGCCGCGCGACCTCCACGCCGAAGGCGGCGATCGCGCGGGCGCCGACCGACCCCACGATGGCGTCCAGCTTGGGCGCGATCGCGTCCAGGGCGCGGCCGATGCGGTCGTCGTTCAGCGCGTCGGGCGAGATGGCGAAGACCTCCTCCACCGCCCACGCTCGCGCCCAGTCCTCCACCCGCCGCAGCGGCGTCGGAGAGGTCAGCCGGTTGGCCACCAGCACCTCGATCACCTGCCCGTGGGTCAGGGTGGCCACCTCCCGGACCGGGCAGGCCCGGTCCACGATCCCGCGCAGGTCCAGGCGCCGGCAGAAGCTGGCCACCACCGGCAGCGCCCCCAGCGCCTTCTCCACGCTGGGCGGGCCATAGCGGGCGTGCTGCCGCCGCGGGCGTGGTCGTGGTCGGGGTCGTTGGGAAGCCACCGCGGGACTCTGGCAGACCCCAAGCCACACCAGCACAACAACTCAGCCATGTTTCGATCAACCCCACCCGACCAGCCCCACACCTCCGCATGTGCGAAGGACAGGACTAGCCGCCAGCCGGGTTCCGGCCGGCGCCACCTTGGCGTCCAGCGCGCCTCAGTGGGCGCGGCGGACCCGGAACACCCAGCCGCCGTCGGGCCGGTCGTGCTGGTCGACCAGCTGCTGGTCCTTGAGGCGGCACCAGACGGGGATGTCGACCCGGGCTCCGGGGTCGTCGGCGAGCAGCTCGACGATCCCGCCGACCTCGACCGCCGCGACCGCCTTGGCCAGCCGCACCACCGGGATCGGGCAGGCCAGCCCGAGGCAGTCGACCCTCGTCGCCATGTGGGTCACCCTCGGTCCGCCGCCCGCTCGATGGCCTGGCTGTCCAGGTCGGCCATCTGCCGGAGATCGGCGACGGCGGCCGGCAACGCCTCCAATAGGCGGTCGACGTCGGTCTCGGTGGCGTCACGCAGGAACGACACCCGCACCGAGCCGTGGGTGATCGCGCCCATGGCGGCCAGCACGTGGGAGGGCTGCTGGGTG
>DATHIG010000188.1:0-4870 GCA_035490035.1 Actinomycetes bacterium | reverse complement strand
TACGGCATCGACATGCCAACCAGGGCTGAGCTGGTGGCCAGCGACCTGCTCACCACGCAGATCGCCGGCTACCTGGGCGCCGACTCGCTCGGCTACCTGTCGCTGGAGGCCCTGACCGAGGCGGCGGCCAGCCCCGGGGTCGGGCCCGAGGGCCTGTGCACCGCGTGTTTCACGGGAGACTACCCGATCCCGGTGGAGCCCCAGGTCCAGGGCAAGTCGCTGCTCGAGGGCCTGGCGCCCCAGCGGTAGACGACGACGGCCCAGCCGGGGCGGGGTACCGGCGGATCGAAGCTGAGAGGCAGAGGCGGTGACGATCGAGATGCAGGGGGACCCGCTCAGCTACGCCGAGGCCGGGGTGGACGTCGAGGCCGGCGAGCAGGCGGTGGCGCTGATGCGGGCCGCGGTGGAGGCCACCCACGGGCCGAAGGTGCTGGGGGGCATCGGCGGGTTCGCCGGGCTCTGGCGGCTGGCCGGGGACCGCGGTCCCGCCGGCATCCTGGCCGACCCGGTGCTGGCCGCGGCCAGCGACGGGGTCGGGACCAAGCTGCTGGTCGCCCAGGCCCTCGACCGCCACGACACCGTCGGCATCGACCTGGTGGCCATGGTCGTGGACGACGTGGTCGTGACCGGGGCCGAGCCGCTGTTCGTGCTCGACTACCTGGCCGTCGGCCGGGTCGACCCGGAGCGGGTGGCCGCCATCGTCGCCGGGGTGGCCGAGGGCTGCCGGCTGGCCCGCTGTGCGCTGCTCGGCGGGGAGACGGCCGAGCACCCCGACGCCATGGAGCCGGACGCCTACGACCTGGCCGGGTTCGCCATCGGGATGGTGGAGCGTGAGCGGCTGCTCGGCCCGGAACGCGTCGCCGCCGGCGACGTGCTGCTCGGGCTGGCCTCCTCCGGGCTCCACGCCAACGGCTTCAGCCTGGCACGCCGGGTCCTGGCCAGGGCCGGGATCGGCTACGAGCGCGACCTGCCCGAGCTGGGCCCGGTCGGGGAGGCGCTGCTCACCCCGACGCGGATCTACGCCCCCCACCTGTGCGACCTGCTCGCCGCCGGGGTCGAGGTCCACGCGCTGTGCCATGTCACCGGCGGCGGCCTGCCGGGCAACCTCCCGCGCTGCCTGCCCCCCGGGCTGACGGCCAGGGTGGACCGGGCCTCCTGGGACCCGCCGCCGGTCTTCCGGCTGCTGGCCGAGCTCGGCCCGGTCGAGGACGACGAGCTGGCCAGGGCGACCAACCTCGGCGTCGGCATGGTCGCCGTCCTCCCGGCCGCCGAGGCCGACCGAGCGGCCGCCTTCCTGGCCGACCGGGAGGTGCCGTCCTGGGTGATTGGCGACGTGGCCCCAAGCTCGTAGCCTGAGCGGACCACCCGGCCGCGTTCATCAGCCACACGTTCAACACGCCGGGGCCGCCGTGGTCGCGAGGCCGTGGTCGCGAGGCCGTGGTCGCGAGTCGGTCTCTCGGCCGGCAAGACGCGACGAACGAGTCCTAGGAGGGGCCGATTCCAGGAAGGACCCGGATGAGGCGTAGCCGGGAGATGTCGCGCATCCGGTCCCTGGCCATCCGGTCGGCGGCCTCGCTGGTCGGGATGCCCTCGGCCTTGGCCCGGTGGAGGATGTCCTTGACCGCGCCGAAGATCCCCTCGACCTTGGCCTTGGCCCGCTCGGCCGAGTAGCCCTGCAGCTCGTCGGCCACGTTGATCAGGCCGCCGGCGTTGATCACGTAGTCGGGCGCATACAGGATGCCGACCTGGCGCAGTGCGTAGCCGTGCTCGTCGCGGGCGAGCACGTTGTTGGCCGACCCGGCGACGGCGGCGCACTTGAGCTCGGGCAGGGTGTCGTCGTTGACGACCGCCCCGAGCGCGCACGGGGCGAAGATGTCGCACTCGACCGCGTGGGCCTTGCCCGGCTCGACGGTGTCGGCGCCGAACTCCTTGACCGCCCTGGCCACGTTGTCGACGTCCAGGTCGGCGATGGTGAGTTGGGCGCCGGCGTCATGCAGGAGCCGGCAGAGGTGCATGCCGACCTTGCCGACGCCCTGGACGACGACGTGGCGGCCGGCAAGCTCGTGCTCGTTCCACAGCTCCTCGGCCACTGCCTGCATGCCCTTCAGGACCCCGTAGGCGGTGTTGATCGAGGGGTCGCCGCCACCGCCGTTGGCGGGCGAGCGGCCGGTGACGAAGCTGGTCTCCAGCGCGACGACGTCCATGTCCGGGATGTAGGTGCCGACGTCCTCGGCGGTGATGTAGCGGCCACCGAGGCTCTGGACGAAGCGGCCGTAGGCGCGCAGCAGGGCCTCGGACTTGACCCGCTTGGGGTCGCCGAGGATGACCGCCTTGCCGCCTCCGAGGTTGAGCCCGGCGACGGCCGCCTTGTAGCTCATGCCTCTGGCCAGACGGAGGACGTCGGCGAGGGCGTCGTCCTCGGATCCATACGGATAGAAGCGGGTGCCACCGAGCGCCGGGCCGAGGGCGGTCGAATGGATGGCGATGATGGCCTTGAGGCCGGAGGCGGGGTCGTGGTTGTAGACGACCTGCTCGTACTCGCCACCCATGAGCCCGAAAGCTCCCATGGATGACCTCCTGGACGGGCCCCGGCGGGATCGCCGCCAGGGCGGCAGACGCCAGGTGGGGAATGCCCACCCGGAAGGCCAACCTACCACAGGCCCATACCTATACTCTCCTCACCATGAAGGGGCATGCCTTCACGGCCTACCTGCGGATCTACCAGCCCCTGGCCGCGTTCCCACCACGGGAGCGGGCGGAGTGGGCCGCCTACGTGGAGGCGGGTCAGGTCCTGCCGGCGAGCCTGTTGGTCGGCAGGGAAGAGCGCCGCGGGCTGGCCCGCGCCCTTGGGCTCACCGTCGGCGCCGAGCGCGAGCATGCCCTTGTCGAGCGGGTGGGCGACGTGGTCTTCCTCTGCCCGCTCCGGACCGAGCTGCGCACCCTGCAGTCGCTGGTGGCGTTCCGCAGCTCGGTGCCGGACGAGGTGGCCGACGCGTTCGTGTCCGCCACCGACGTCGAGAAGGCCGCCAGGACCCTGGAGCGCTGGGACCGCGAGCGTCCCGGGTCGCGCAGCCACATCCAGCAGTCGGCGTGGCACGTTCCCCTGCCGTGGTTCGCGTTGTTCGAGGACGGCGAGCGCCGGGTCGGGGCCCCCTCGTCGGGCCAGGTGGCCCGCCTCACCTACCGGACGACCATGGCCAAGGCACGCAGCCGCGTCTCCCGGGCCGTCTCCATCCTGCAGGAGCTGATGGACGACGCCGAGATGGTGGTCGCCGTCGAGGAGCTGCGGGCCTGGCTCCACAGCTTCGATCCCGACAGTCTGGTCCAGCTCGACTATGGAGGACTGACCAGGGCGATCCCGTTCGAGGACCTGGTCGCGGACCATTCGGCGGCCGAGGTGTGGGAGGCGCTCGGGGCGCTGGAGGAAGGCGACCTCCACCGCTCGAGCGATCTGTACCGGACGCTGAGCGAGCGCTGGTCGGCCCTTCGGGGACGGGAATCCAGCAATTGAGGTCTCCGCACCTTTTGCTAAAGCTCTGGCGGTCGGTTGCCGATAGTCCTACTAGGCGGGGCGGAAAATAGCCCTAAGTTGCTATGGTCTGTCCCATTCGACGCCTCTAGGATATTCAGGACCTCCGCGAGAATCTGGTCTCGATGGGGGGAAGTTCGAGGTGAGGGGTGGCAACCATGTCCGCCAGTCGTACCGTTCAGTCTGCGCCCGCTCCTGAGGCGCTGCTCACCCCGGCGGAGGTCGCCGCGCTGTTCCGTGTCGACCCCAAGACCGTGACTCGCTGGGCCAAGGCAGGCAAGCTCTCGAGCATCCGCACTCTGGGCGGCCACCGTCGCTACCGTGAGACGGAGGTCCGCCAGCTGCTCCGCGGCGTCGAAGCCGGCGGCTAGCCCTTCGACCCGCGTGACCGGCCGCCACCGGAAGGCAGGGGGGGCCGGACGTCCAGAAGGCGCCTCGGTGTGAGGCGCCTTCTGCGTGTTCCCCCTCACCGTCTGAACCGGTCCCGGCTGACGAGGTCGCGGCGTGACCTGCGCAGACAGCTCCGGGAGGTCGAGTCGGGCAACGAGCTCTAGGCAGTGCAAGGAAACGTTGCGCGGACGGGCACCAGAGCAGGGCGGGTAGGTCATACTGCCACGATGTTGCTGATGGTCGTCTGCATCGTCCTGCTGCTGGTTGGGCTGGCCGCGACGGTTCGCTGGGGCGGACTGGCGGTGGTGCCGCCGCCCGCGCCCGGGCAACCGCCGGCGCCCGGGCAACCGCTCGCACCGGGGCAACCGCCCGCGTCCGTGAAGGACGCGGGCGAGCCGCCGCCCGCACCTGGGCAACCGCCCGCGTCCGCGCGGGACGCGGGCGAGCCGGGCCGCCGGCCGCCCGTTGGGCTGGTCGTGCGCCGCTACCTCTGGTACCTCGTCGTGGCGATCATCTCGGGGGTCGGCGCCGGCATCCTCGTCGCCGGGGCCGGCGGGCGACTGGTCATGCGACTGCTCGCGGTCACGGCCGGGTCGGACGCCCACGGACAGATCACCGAGGCCGAAGAGATCGTGGGCCGCATCACTGTGGACGGCACGCTCGGGTTCATCGTCTTCACCGGCCTGTTCTTCGGGGCGGCCTCGGGAGTCGCCTACCTGCTCCTGCGGCGCTGGCTACCCGCTGGCCGGGCCGGTGGCCTCGCCTTCGGCGCCCTGCTGCTGATCCTTGCCGGCACCCGCCTGGAGCCCCTGCGGCAAGGCAACCCCGACTTCGACCTGGTGGGCCCGGGGCTGCTGTCGGTGGCCGCCTTCGCCGCGCTGGTCGTGCTGCACGGCATGCTGGTTGCCGCCCTGGCCGGGCGGGTCAGCCGGGCCGTGCCGCTGCTGGGTC
>DATHIG010000187.1:0-7155 GCA_035490035.1 Actinomycetes bacterium | reverse complement strand
GGCCACCGAGACGGTCGGATCGAGCAGGTGTGCGCCCGCTACCTAGTCGGCTGCGACGGCGCCGCCAGCACCGTGCGCCGCGGCGCCGGGATCCCGTTCCAGGGTGGCGCCTACCCCCAGACCTTCGCGCTGGCCGACCTGGAGGCCGACGGGCTGGACCGTGGCGCCGCCCACGCCTTCATCGGCCAGGAAGGCATCCTGTTGTTCTTCCCGCTGGGCCGGCCCGCCAGCTGGCGGATGCTGGCCATGCACCCCACCATCCAGGGGCGGCGGGAGCCGGCACAGCCCTCGCTGGAGGACCTCCAGGCCCTGGCCGACGCCTTCACCGGCGCCAGCGTGCGGCTGCGCGACCCGGTCTGGCGGACCTACTTCGGGCTGCAGCACCGCCACGCCACCCGCTACCAGGCCGGCCGCATCTTCGTGGCTGGGGATGCCGCCCACGTCCACAGCCCCGCCGGCGCCCAAGGCATGAACACCGGCATCCAGGACGCCTGGAACCTGGGCTGGAAGCTGGCGCTTGTCGGCGGCGGGGTTGCCGACCAGGCCTTGCTGGAGTCCTACGACGCCGAACGCCGCCCGGTCGGTGGCTTCGTGGTCCGCTTCACCGACCGCGCCTTCTCGGCGGCGACCTCCACCAACCCACTGATCCGCGCCCTCCGCACCCAGCTGGTCCCCCGGGTGCTGCCCCTGGGGCTGCGGTTCGACCGGGCCGTGGCGTACGGCTTCCGCACCATCTCCCAGCTCAACATCAACTACCGGCACAGCCCGGCCGCTCAGGAAGGCCATCCCACGCTGCGCCGAGGGCCACGAGCTGGCGACCGGCTCCCCGACGCCCGCATCACCCGAGACAGCCAGGAATGCTGGCTGGGCCAAGCCCTGGTCGCGCCGCGCTTCCAGCTGTTGCTGTGCGGCCAGGTCGGCGACTGGCATGTCAGCCAGCTCACCGCGCTGCGCCACCGCTACCCTGACACGCTGGCCGTACACCACGTCACGCGCGAGCCCGCCCCGGGCGCCCTGCATGACCTCGAAGGGCAGGTGTTCGCACGCCTCGGCATCGACGGCACTGGGCACTACCTCATCCGCCCCGACGGCCATATCGGCTACCGCTGTGGCGGCGACGATTTGGCCGGGCTCCAGCGCTACCTCGCCCGTTGGCTTCCCAACACCACGTCACGGCCAGCCTGAGCACGAAAACGCACCACGGCCTCCCACCAGTCCAGGGCGCCAACCTCAGCAGGCGGCTTCACGCCGCTCTCAGCACTTGGCATAACGGATGAAGCTTCGCTGCTCGCTCTACGCTCGAGCCGTAATCGTCTGAGGCGAGCAGTGCGCCTATGGCTCGGACGGTGGAAGTGAGGCGCTCTCGATCCGCTGTGCAGCGATACCCGGGAGACGACGACCCCAGATGACCGACGTTTCCGCTGGTCATCAGGGCTGGGGTGGAGGTGAGGGGATTGAACCCCTGGCTTCCTCCGTGCGAGGGATCGAACTTGCGTTCGAGTCGTTTGAGTGGCGCTCTGACCAGCACAGTTCGATACCGCTTCTCTTGCTGATGGGGCCGTTTCCGCGTGGTCGGCGGAACATGGCCGGAACGCTAGTCGGGACAAGTGCCCAGCTCAGATAGCTGCCTGATGTGGAGGTGGTCGAGGGGGAGGGAACCTCCCCCCGGTTGATGGCCACACCAAGCCTCCTGAGCCACCGTCCCGGGCTGATCGTCGTTCGCGGGTCAAGAGCGATTGTCCGGGATCGCGAGACGCATACTCGACAAGCGCGAACCCATTCGTTCTTGAGGCGCGGACTGCCGCTGCGGTGACCGCGATACCGGGGCCAAGGGCGTAGTGTGCCTGGGCGCTCGGCGCCGGCCGGCCGAGGACGGTGGGGTAGGGGCCCCGCCGCCCGCAGGCCGAGCCGAGCGCCGGCATGGACCTGCTGAGCCGCTTGAAGCTCTTTCTCACTGTTGCCTACTGAGCGGCTGTGCAATCAACTCGGCTTGCTTGGCAAGCCATTCGAAGTCATCCCAGTAATTTGGATCTCCGGAGAGGCTTCGCATCTCCTGAATCAACGGTGTTGTAATGCGATAGATTCGCCTCAGGCTGGCGCCCCAGTTCTCGACTATGATGCGGCTGCTTGCTATTTCTCCTCGTACAATCAACCCTGCAACGTCATAGGAACTACACACGCGCTCCGCTTCGATGCGATCGTCATCCGTCCACCTACTGAACGGCTTGTCGCCAAGGACCCGAAAAACATGGCGCCTACCCGCTCGGATCTCGGGTGTGATAGATACTGCGCTACAGCCAACGTGTTCTGTGCCAGCGTAGATTGCCTTGCTACCTCCACCTGCTGGTGCATGGTCCGAAGTTGGGCGAGAAAGGCTACGAAAGTCGCCACTAGGGTCGCTGTAGTCAAGACCTGAATGATTAGGAACCAGAGAGGAGTCTCCGACAACACATCTCCTTCCCTCTTGCGTCGGCCGAGACAGCCGCCGTCGCAGGCGGCCGCGCGCAGGCGGTCTTGAACCTGGGACCTGTCCGACCAGTGCTCAGCCGTACGAATTGCAGAGAACTCAGCATATCTAAGAGTTCTCGTCCAACCGCCGGTCCTAGCTCGTACACGGATGAAGCGAATTTGGTCGGCTTCGTTCCCGAGTCGGAACGGAAATCCTTCGGCTAGAGTCAGGTCCTGAACCGTATTAAAGCCGGGCAGGTTTAGTATCGCGGGGGAGCCTCGTAACCGATGGAGGAGCAGCCAAGACGAAATCCTCGATACGACGGCTGCTTCTGGCTGTCGTAATTTGGAAGGCGCCACTAGGACCATACTCGTAGGCGACCCCGAATTGCGTTGATACATATCCGATCACCTGGGCGGGCAAGAGCGTCCGTCGCAGGAGTCAGGGCTCGGGCGTTCTCGTAGTTGCATGATGCTGCCTGGATGTGTGGTTGGCGGCGGTATCGCGCAGCCGACCGGTGCGGCGGGTGTGGGTGCGACCTGGCAGACGTGCTGGGTGGTCTCTTCCCGGTCGTGAGCGGTCGGTCCGTCGCGGGTCATGCTGGCAAGCGGCAGGCGACGCTGATGGTCGCCATCGGATGCGCCACGCCGCAACGTCGAGGGATGATGTCACCCGCGTTCGACCGTCTGCGGTGAGGGGTCCCGGTAGTGGAGTCGATGCATCGGCTGACCGTGTCGTTGGTGCATATGGTGCCGCCGACCCGACGGCAGGTTGAGGTGTGGTCGGATCTGACGCTGGCTGGACTGCACGAGGTCATCCAGGTCCTGTTCGACTGGGACGGCGATCACCTGTACGAGTTCGTGGTCGGCCGGCGCAGGTACGCCGACCCGGGCTATCTGGACGGTTGCGAGGACGACGACGTGTCCCTGGCCGAGGTCGCCGGGCGTGCTGGCAAGGTCATCGGCTATACCTATGATCTGGGCGCGTGCTGGGAGCACCGCATCGTCGTGGATGCGGTGGAGCCGGCCCTTGCAGGCGCCCGCTCTCCCCGCTGTGTTGCGGGCGTGGGGCCGCATCCAGCCGAGTACGACCACGATCGGCCGCGACGCTTGGACCTTGGCGCGCTCAACAAGCAACTGGCCAAGCTCCCGCTGCACCGCAAGGCGCCGGCTTCGGCATCTGCGCAGGCTGCGGCAACGCCACAGGTCCGCGCGCTGGCGGCGGCCGCACGCCGAGCATGCCTGCTGCAGGACTTGGTCCGCCTGGCACGGTGGACGGCCACTCCTCGGGCGGTCACCCCGACCGGCGTGCTGAAAAAGCCCGAAGTGGCGGGTGCGCTTCGGGCGCTTGGTTTGCCCGCCCCACCGGCCGGCTTCCATAGTGCCAGGCACCTGCCCCGCCTGGACGCCTGCTGGCGGCTTGCCGAAGACCTTGGCCTGCTCGACATCTCCAGCAAGGACGCCATCCCCGGCCCTGGTCTTGCCGCGCTGGAGGACGACGGCCAGACCCTGGAGCTGTGGACCAGCCTGTGGGAGTTGGCCGCTGTGGACGGCCGCGTGCTGATCTACAACGGCCGCGCGATCGGCTATCTGTGGGTCACACCGCCGCTGCTGTGGGCGCTGTGGCAGGCACAGATGCCGATGTCGGCCGCCGAGCTGGCCCTGGTCCGACCCGGTCACGACCAGGTCGGGTTTGTGGCCTGGGTGCTGGACCAGCTCGTGGCGGTCGGCGGGGTCGAACGCCTCGGGGACGGTCGCTACCAGCTCACGCCGCTGGGCCGGCACGGCCATCTGGCGGTCTTGGACCACGACCCTCGCGGATCGGCATGGCGGTGACCCGATGACCGACCCGGCCTGGTTCACCGTCGCCGACCTGCGCAGCCAGGCCGGCGACGAGGCCTTCCGGGCCGCTGGCGAGCACGTGGTGGCCATTGATGGCCCGACGAGGACGAATGGAGCCTGTACGCCACGATCGAGTTGGACGACGGCCGCACGCTGGAGACGATCCTGCACCATCGGGCCGGCGGGCCGCTGGACGGCGGGTGCGACTGCCCCCAGGGACTGGCCGGGAGCTTCTGCTCCCACCTGGTCTTGGTCGGCCTGGCCCACCTTGGCGTCGACTCGCCTGCGGCGGACGCGCTGGCCGCCGAGACCGCGCCAGCCGGCGACCTTCGTCCCTGGCTGGCCACCCTGAGCCAGGGCGAGCTCATCGAACTGGTCCTCGAAGCCGCCGACGAGGACCGCGACTATCGACGGCGCCTGGGCCTGCGAAGCCGGACGCAAGCATCCCAGCAGTGAGCGTCAACCACCAGGGCAGCCCCGGACCCGGACGTCCTTGACGGCACACGGCCACCCCACCCGCTCATACGCCCAGCAGTGCCAGCGCACGGGCGGGGTTGCGAGCGATCCAGCGCAGCGCCCGCGCGATCTTGGCATGTCCGGCCAGCCGCAGCAGCCCGATCACCAGGTTGCGCAGGCTGGCCATCACCTGCGGGCCGTTGGCGGTCCGCACCCGGCTGTGATCCTCGGCGAAGACCACGTCACGGACCCAGTGCAGACGATTCTCGATCGACCACTGGCCCCGCAGCAGCCCAGCCAGCCGGGCAGCGTCCGCCTGGGTGGAGCCAAGGCTGGTCACCGCGTAGGCGACCTCGGTTGACCCAGACCCGCCGGCCAGGTCGGTCACGTGCCGGTCGGCCACCAACACCTGCGCGGCGTGGGGCAAGCGGACCTGCTTGGGCATGGGCGCGACGCGGACCGTGCGTCGCTCCAGGCGGCCGTGGCCACGGTCAACGGTCACGCTGGGAGGGGGAAAACGCCTGCTCGGGGAGCTGACTGATCGCCGCCACCAGTCCCGGCTGGTTCTCCTTGGCCACAAACAGGTAGTCCGCGTGCCGCTCGCCGACCAGGTAGCGGGCGTGGTCACGCTGGCAGTGCAGCGCATCCGCGGTGACCACCCGCCCCTCAAGGTCCACCTCGTCCAGCAACGGCTGGAACCCGGTGATCTCGTTGGTCTTGCCGTCCACCCGCCGCTGCGCCAGCACCGTGCCCTGCTGCTGGTGAAGTGCCGCCAGCAGGTGCACCCCGCGACCGTCGGCGTCGACCGCGCCGCGCAGCGTCTTGCCGTCCACCGCCACCGCCCCATCGTCTGTTGCTGTGCCGTCAGCAGCGGCCGGTGGTTGCCGAGCGCCCAGCCACCCGCCCACCAGCCGGTCCAGCGCCCGCGCGTCCACCCGTTGCAACGCCCGCCGGATCGTCGCCTCGTCGGGCGGGGTGTACCGGCCGGTATAGGGGCTCGGCCGCGCCCCCAGCCTGGCGAGCTGCTCACCAGTCAACTCGCGGGCGAACTCCCCGATCTCGGTCCACGAGCGGGCGCCAGACCCCACCGCGGCCACCGCGATGGTCAGCAGCGACACAAACGAGTGCCGCACCCCTCGCCGGTCGCGCGGGTCGGCCAGTCCCCCAAGCCGGTCCAGCAACCCCCTCCTGCGTCAGTCGCTGCCCGTTCGACCCGCCCGTCCACCAGCGTCTCCTCCCAGCCGATTCACGGCTGGTGTACCAGGCACCCCTCCAAGATCACCAATCAGCACAATCGCCCTACAACGCTGACCGGCCCATTCACGAATCCGCCGGAGCCCTGTCGCAGGAGTAGAACTTGAAACTTGGCCGGAACGTAGGCTTCTACAGTCTCTGCATAGGTATCGTGAAAGACCTGTAGATACCGCTTGAGGTCCTGTTCTGTTACATTCGGCATTCCGCTGCTCCCTATGGCAAGGAGCTAATGCAACCATGCGTGGTCTGCGGTGTCAAAGTATAGTGAACCAGGAACTTCACATTTGAGGTGGTCTTGCCGGCGCGAGGACGGCCGCCGCAGGCGGCCGCCCGCAGGGCCGGGCCTTGAACCGGTAGCGAAAGTCCTCACAGGTGGGACGCCCTGCTGGTGCGCTGGCTCGGGTGATGCTTGACAGGTCGGTTTCGGCTGATGCTTGACACCTTCAGGCCAGGGTCGGACCTTGTTCGGTGCTCAGGCAGCGTCCAACCGGAGACGACATGACCTTCCGGATCCCACGATGGGCGGTCGCCGAGCTGGACGGCGAACGCTCGGACCTCCACTGGCCTGTCCTCCAACCGATGTGGCATCAGCTACGGACACCCTATGAGCCCGACCCCCGCCTGCAACAGGCCACCCCAGGCCAGCGAGCCGTGTACGCCCTGTACTGGCTGGGCTCGGAGACCAGCAACGGCGGCCTGCACCAGTACTTCTGGAACCCCGCTGGCATGCTGGCCGACGAGGCCTTGCAGGGCGCCCGCCGACTCGGGCTCGACACCTACGCCGGCCTCCTCGGCCAAGCCATCACCACGGTCTTTGATCGCGCCAGCGTCCCCCAGGACCAGCGGTCGCGGCAGCACGCCCTTGATGGGCTGTCCGGCGAACGGCGCCGCCGGCTCGACGGGCTCGACCAGCGTCTGTCGGGCCTGCTGGTTGCCCAGCCGCTTGATCCTGTCCTTGATCAGTATGTTCGCGACCATCCTTGGGAGTTCTTTCTGGAGGAGCAGGAGGAGGACCCGGCCGAGGGCGCGCAGGCGCGGCTCAACCTGGCCTACCGGCTGGTGACCCGCAACCAGCCCGGTGACCTGGACCGGGCCCGGCCTCTGCTTGAGAAGGCGCAGGCGATGGCGCGCGTGCAGGGGCTTGCCGGCATCGAG
>DATHIG010000186.1:0-2122 GCA_035490035.1 Actinomycetes bacterium | reverse complement strand
GCCAACAGGCAGACTGCCACGTATACGGGAGATACTGAGCAAATGCCATAAACTTGTAGGTCGGGCTGTGCCCGACAGAGCTCTCAGAGGCCGTCTAGGAATTAAGGAACTCGTTGACGTTGGGGTCGTCTGAGCAGGTGTTCGTCGCGGTTCGGCTCGGGCAGCATCCAGCGCGACATGCGGTGGATGGCGCTGATGGTGATCCACGCCTCGCTGCTCGCCGGGTTGTGCTCGTAGTCCTTCGACAGCCGCCGGTACCGGTTGAACCAGCCGAACGTCCGCTCCACCACCCACCGCCACGGCACGACCTCGAACCCGACCGCACCCTCCCGCCGGGTCACGATGTCCAGCACCCACCGCGCGTTCCTGGCCACCCAATCACTCAGCGCCCGGTACGCGGCGTCGGCCCACACCCGCGTCAGCCGGGGCAGGCCGGCCCCGACCCGCCGGAACACCTCGACCGCCCCGTCCCAGTCGGTCGGCTTGGCCGGCAGCACCGCCAGACCCCAGATCAACCCGAGCGTGTCCACCAGCACGTGCCGCTTGCGGCCCGATACCTTTTTTCCCCCCGTCGTACCCCTTCGGGCCGCCGCTCTCGGTCGTCTTGACGCTCTGGCTGTCGATCACGCCGGCGCTGGGCGTCTCCTCCCGGTCGAGGAGCTTGCGCACGTCCCGCCTCAGGGTGTCGTGCAGTTGTTCCCACACCCCGGCGTCCCGCCACGTGTAGAAGTAGTACGACACCAGCTTCCACGGCGGGAAGTCGTGCGGGAGGGACCGCCACTGGCACCCGGTCCGGGCCAGGTAGAAGACCGCGTCCACGACGTCCTTGCGGTCGTAGGTCCGCTTCCGCCCGCGGCTGCCCGGCGGTCGCTCGGCGTGAGGGAACAGGTGGGCGATGTTGGCCCACTGCAGGTCGGTCAGGTCAGAGGGGTAACGCATCCGTGCGATAGTCATGCCGACATGCTAAACTCGACACCCGCCCACGCCAAACCCCAATTCCTAGACGGCCTCTTAGAGTCTATCCGGGAAGTCAGGCGGCTTTTTGCATGGGTTTTCGCGGATATCGGAAGGTCGCTTGCGTGTGCTGCGTGTCCGGTGCGAGACGGTGGAGCATGAGGTGGATCATGCTCACCTGGATCATCGCCTCGGATGACGCGGTCGTCCGCTCGTAGTCCTTGCTGTTACGCCGGTACTTCCCCGTCCACGCGTTCGTCCGCTCCACCACCCACCGGTACGGCAGGTGGACCAGACCCTTCGCACCGTCCGGCCGCTCCACGACCGTGACCTTGTAACCGACCCGCTCGCTCGCCAGATAGCGGTCGAGGGTCCGGTTGTTGTACTTCCCATCACCCCGGACCTCGTCCAACCGCGTCCGGTGCTCCGGGGTCAACCGGGCCAGGACTTGCGGGGCCGTGGTTCCGTCGTCGAGGTTCGCTGCCGTGACCAGCACGACCATCAACAACCCCAAGGAATCCACGACCAGGTGCCGCTTGCGACCGTTGGTCTTCTTGCCCCCGTCGTAGCCCCGTGGTCCGCCCGCCTCGCTCCCCTTGACCGTCTGCGAGTCGATCGCCGCCTTCGACGGGTTGGGGTCGCGACCGGCCGCTACCCGCACCTGCTGACGCAGGGCATCCAGGATTGCCTGCCAAGTTCCGTCCGCCTTCCAAGCGGTGAGGTAGTCATTGGCAGTCGAGCGCTTGGCCAGATCCTTGGGCAGCATGGCCCACTGGCACCCAGCCTTGGCCAAGTAGAAAATCGTGTTGACGACCAACCGCATGCACACCGTCCGAGGCCGACCGCCGGGCTTCGAGGGCGGGATCAATGGTCCGATCACCGCCCACTGCTCGTCGGTCACATCGGTCGGGTAGATTCGGTTCATCTCAGCCCCATCCGTGGGTCAAAATGAAAACCGAACTCTACCAACTTACGCCACTTGGGGCTGCACCAACTTCCCGGATAGGCTCTTAGAGCCGCCATGATGTTGAACGCCACATGCGCATCGCAGTAGTGCTTCTGGACGACGTTGGCGGGGGTGACTCCGAATGCCTGGGCCGGGAACGGGACTTCGGGAAGTGTCTTCGGGACTGTCGGACGGTCAACTTTGTTCCACGGGTTTGATTCG
>DATHIG010000185.1:0-5648 GCA_035490035.1 Actinomycetes bacterium | reverse complement strand
TGGCGGCGCCCTCGTCAAGGCCGCGCTGGATTCGCTGGACGTTGGTCACGAACAGGTCGTCGCCGACCAGCTGGAGCTTGTCGTCCAAGGCCTCGGTGAGCGCCGTCCAGCCGGCCCAGTCGTCCTCGGCCAGGCCGTCCTCGACCGAGACGATCGGGTAGCGGTCGGCCAGGGTGCGCCACAGCTCGACCATGCCGTCGGAGTCGAGCGTGCGGCCGTCGCCGGCCAGCTCGTAGCGACCTTCCCGGTACAGCTCGGTGCAGGCCGGGTCCATGGCCAGCGCGACCTCAGCCCCCGGTTCGAAGCCGGCCTTGGCGATCGCCTCGACCAGCAGCTCGAGGGCGGCCTCGTTGCCCGGCAGGTCGGGCGCGAAGCCGCCCTCGTCGCCGATGCCGGTGCTGAGGCCGCGTTCCTTCAGCACTGCCTTGAGGGCCTGGTACACCTCGGCGCCGGTGCGCAGCGCTTCGGCGAACGAGGGAGCCCCGACGGGCACGACCATGAACTCCTGGAAGTCGACGCTGTTGTCGGCGTGGGCGCCGCCGTTGAGCACGTTCATCATCGGGACCGGCAGCAGGTAGGCGCTCAGCCCGCCGAGGAACCGGTACAGCGGCACGCCGAGGGAGTCGGCGGCCGCTCTCGCCACCGCCATCGAGACCCCGAGGGTGGCGTTGGCGCCGAGCTTCGACTTGTTGTCGGTGCCGTCCTGGTCGAGCAGGAGCCGGTCGACGGCCCGCTGGTCGTACGGGTCCGGGGCCTCCTCGAGCAGCGCCTTGGCCAGGATCTCGTTGACGTTGCTGACGGCGTTGCCCACCCCCTTGCCGCCATAGCGCTGGCCGCCGTCGCGGAGCTCCACCGCCTCGAACTGTCCGGTGGAGGCGCCGGAGGGCACGATCGCCCGGCCGAAGCCGCCGTCATCGAGGTGGACGTCGCATTCCAGGGTGGGGTTGCCTCGTGAGTCCAGAACCTCCCGGGCAACGACGAGTTCGATAGCAGCCATGGGGAAGGCCTTCCTGCGCGGGCGGTCGACGGCGTCGGCGAGCATATCATCGGCGATCGCCCCTGCCTGGCAAGAACCACCAGGAATCTCGGAGCCAGGCTCGCGGCGTGGCGGCCGTGGTGGGGTTAACGTTCACGCCGACACCGCCAGAGACGGCGAGCGAGAGGAAGCGACCATGACCGATCCGGCACGGCGCGGCGGTGCCGTGACCCGTTGGCGAATGCTGGTGCTGATCGCGGCGGCGGTGGCCCTGCTGGCCGGCTGCGAGCTGGCCACCGGCACGGTGCGGACCGTCACCGAGCTGCGCGACGCCGGCATTCGCAACCCGAATCTCCAGTACGACAACGGCGTGGCCACCCTGGAATACGACGCCGACCCGAACCCGCTCGAAGCTCGGGCGGAGCAGGACCGGGCCGCCGAGGTGATCTGGAGGAACCTGCCGTTCCGCATCGACCAGATCACCATCGCCTCGGGCGGGGGCGACTTCCGGGCCCGCAACGACTACCCGAGGGCGCTGCTGGAACGCGAGTTCGGGCCGCGGCCGGCCGGCCTCGACCGCTCCCCCTCCGACGTCGTCCGCCGGGCCGTGCTGATCGCCAGCGTCGTCGCCGTGCTGGTGCTGGTGGCGGTCGTGCTCATCATCGTCCTGGTCGTCCGGGCGGTCCGGCGGCGCCCGGCGCCACCGCCGGGCGGCGCCTGGCCGCAGGGCGGCCAACAACAGCCGTGGAGCCAGCCACCGTGGGGGCAGCCGGGCCCGCCCGCCCAGTCCGCGCCGCCGGGCCAGCAGCCATGGGGGCAGCCGGGGCCCGGCCCGCCGTCTGGCCAGGGCTGGCCGCCACCGCAGCAGCCGCCACCGCCGCCGGGCCCGCCGCCCGCACCGGCCGGCGACCGGCCGGCGGGCGCTCTCCGGCCGCAGGGCGGGGAGCAGCCGCCCGCTCCGGCACCGGCGCCGCCGCGCGGGGAACCGCCGGCACGCGGGCCCGGCGACACCCAGCGGCTGGAGCCGGGCCCGCCACCGGGGCACGACGACCAGGGGCCGGTTCCCCCGGCCTAGCCCGTTCGCGGTGGACGGCGGCCGGCATCCGGCTGGCCGCGGGGCTGCTGTCCGGGCTGCTCGGCCGGCTCACCCTTCGGGGGTGGCGGCCAGCAACCGCGCCCGGAAGGCACGGGCGGTGCGGCGGAGGGCGGCCTCCGGCTCGACGCCACTGGCCCTGGCCAGCGCGACCACCTCGAAGAGGAGCTCTCCCACCGCCTGCTCCAGCCGCTCGGGGTCGGTCGTCCCGACCAGGTCGTCCAGCTGCCTGCCGATCCTGGCCGGCGAGCCGGTCTGCCCGTCAAGGCCGCCGTCGGGGGCGCGCTTCTGGAGCTTGGCCGCCAGCTGCAGGGCCGGCAGGGCCAAGGGGATCCCGGCCAGCGGGTCGGTTCGGCCCTCCTCCTCGCGCTTGATCGCCTCCCAGTTGCGGACGACCTCGCCGGCGGAGGCGACCTGCAGGTCGCCGAAGACGTGGGGGTGGCGGCGGACCAGCTTCTCGGTGATCGCCCTGGCCACCCCGTCGACGTCGAAGTGGCCGGCGTCCTCGGCCAGCTGGGCGTGGAAGACGACCTGCAGCAGCAGGTCGCCGAGCTCCTCGCGCAGGTGCTCGGGGTCGCCTTCCTCGATCGCGTCCAGCACCTCGTAGGCCTCCTCGACCAGGTGCCTGGCCAGGGAGGCGTGGGTCTGCTCGCGGTCCCACGGGCAGCCGTCGGGGCCGCGCAGGCGGGTCTCGGTGGCGACCAGGTCGAGCAGGGCGGCACCTTTGGGCTCGCCAACCGGGTAGACGGCCTCGACCTCGATGTGGCTGCGGGCGGCCCGGTCGGCGACCAGCTGCACCAGCGGGCCGTCGTTGACGGGCGGCAGCAGCAGCGTCGCCGTCCCGTCCCGCCTGGCCAGGTCGAGCAGGGCGTCGGCCTGCCGCCTGGCCAAGGCCACCGCGTCCAGGTCGAGTCCCTGCCCGACCAGCAGCAGGTCGCGGCCGGCCGGGCCGGTGTCGTCGGCCGGAGCCAGGACCTCCCACGGGACCTCGGCGACCTCCAGCGCCGGCTGCGACGGGTGGCCGGCGTCCAGCAGCCACACCGGCCGGGCGGCGTCCAGCGCCCGCCAGGTCTGGGGCGGGAACAGCAACGGAAGGCGCGGGCTGGAGGCGACCAGCACCACCCTGGTCATCAGGCCCCTACGGCTGCTGGGTTGGCGCCGGGCCGCCGAGCCCGGGGGCGGTGGTGGTGACGCCGGCGCCGGGAGCGGTCTCCCGGTCGATCACCTTGCCGTTCTCGGCATCCCAGCGCCCGAACCGCGGGTTGACGGTCACGTCGGCCTGCTTGACCTGCTGGTCGAACCAGCGCTGGACGGCCTGCTGGCGACGGTCCTTGACGGTCGGCTCGAGCTTGTTGCGCAGTTCGTTGTCGAGCGCCGGCAGCCGCACGCCGACGACCTGGAGCACGTGGAAGCCGAACTGGGTCTTGACCGGCTGGGAGATCGGCGAGGTGCACGACCCGCTGGTCTTGCCCTTGCAGTCGCCCTGCCCGGCCAGGTCGAACTCGGCCGTCTCGAACGGCTTGACGGTCGCGCCCTTGGCGTTGAAGCCGAGGTCGCCGGCCTTGTCCTTGCTCTGGGTGTCGATCGACCGCTGCTTGGCCACCGCCTGCCAGTCGCCCGAGGCGACCAGCTCGCGGCGGGCCGCATCGGCGGTCGCCTTGTCCTTGGCCAGCACGTGGCGGACGCGGATCTCCAGGAAGTCTTCCTTGCGCTGGTCGAGGGTCTTGCGCAGCACGGCGTCGGGCGGGTAGGGGACCAGCTTGACCGCGACCAGGTCGACCGCGAGCTGGACCCGCTGCTGGGTGCGGAGCACCTCCTCGGAGATGTTGCGCGTCTGCAGCAGCTCCTGGTAGTTCTGGCCCTGGGCGGCCACCTGCTGCTTGAGCTGGTCCATGCGGGCGTCGACGTCGCGCTCCTCGACGGTGATGCCCTCCTCGCGGGCGCCGTCGAGGACCAGCTGGAACTGGATCAGCCCCTCGAGCGCCTGCCGGGTGGCCCCCTCGATGTCCTGTGCCTGCTGGGGTTGCTGGGTCTGCTGGTCCTGTCCCTGCTGCGGTTGCTGACCGAGCTGGGCCTTGGTCATGTCGGTCAGGCGGCTGGTCGGGATCCCGACACCGTTGACCGTTGCGGCGTCCTGGTTGCGGACACCGAGGCCTGAGCAGCCGGCGGTGACGACGGCGACGGCGAGACCCAGGACGGGGAGCAGACGGCGCACGACAACCTCTCGTTCACGACTCGACGACGACAGTGCACAAGCATACCGGCGAGTGCGGCGATCGGGTGCGACAATGCCGCGATGAGCTACCTTCCGGCCGAGCGCCGCTACGACACCATGCGCTACCGCCGGGTCGGGCGCAGCGGGTTGGAGCTGCCGGCCGTGTCCCTCGGCCTGTGGCAGAACTTCGGCGGCGACCGGCCGCTGGAGGACCAGCGGGCGATCGTGCGCCGCGCCTTCGACCTCGGCATCACCCATTTCGACCTGGCCAACAACTACGGCCCGCCCTACGGCTCGGCCGAGGAGAACTTCGGCCGCATCCTGGCCACCG
The DNA here is from genome assembly GCA_035490035.1 of Actinomycetes bacterium. Lineage (GTDB taxonomy): Bacteria > Actinomycetota > CALGFH01 > CALGFH01 > CALGFH01 > CALGFH01. Next base: position 1,033 of record DATHIG010000185.1, on the reverse strand, counting down.
ACCTGCGCGCCTACCGCGACGAGCTGGTGATCTCCACCAAGGCCGGCTACGACATGTGGCCCGGCCCCTACGGCGACCGGGGCTCGCGCAAGTACCTGCTGGCCAGCCTGGACCAGAGCCTGGCCCGCATGGGCCTGCCGTACGTGGACATCTTCTACTCCCACCGGGCGGACCCGGACACGCCGCTGGAGGAGACGATGGGGGCGCTGGACGCGGCCGTGCGCCAGGGCAAGGCGCTGTATGCCGGCATCTCGTCCTACTCGGCCGAGCGCACCCGGCAGGCGGCCGAGATCCTGCGCGGCCTTGGCACCCCCCTGCTCATCCACCAGCCCTCGTACTCGATGCTGAACCGCTGGATCGAGGACGGTCTGCTCGACGTGCTCGGCCAGGAAGGGATCGGCTGCATCGTGTTCTCGCCCCTGGCCCAGGGCCTGCTCACCAGCCGCTACCTCGACGGCATCCCCGAGGGCTCCCGGGCCAGCCGGCACGGCACTCTCGACACCGGCCAGCTCAACGAGCAGAACCTGGCCAGGATCAGGGCGCTGCACGAGATCGCGGCCGGGCGGGGGCAGACCCTGGCCCAGATGGCGGTGGCCTGGACGCTGCGCGACCCGCGGGTCACCGCGGCCCTGCTCGGGGCCAGCAGCGTCGCCCAGCTCGAGGACAACGTCGCCGCGCTCGACAACCTGGCGTTCGGCAGCGACGAGCTGGCCGAGATCGACCGGCACGCCACCGATGCCGGCATCAACCTCTGGGCCGCGTCCAGCAGCCAGTAGCGATCAGGCGCCGGCGGCGTCCAGGGCGGCGCCGACGACGGTCTGGGCCTCCTCCAGGATACGTTCCAGGTGCTCGGTCCCAAGGAAGCTCTCGGCGTAGACCTTGTAGACGTCCTCGGTGCCCGAGGGCCGTGCGGCGAACCAGCCGTGCTCCGCCACCACCTTCACTCCGCCGATCGGCTGCCCATTGCTGGGAGCGACGGTGATCACGTCGAGGATCGGCTCGCCCGCCAGCTCCGTTGCGCGCACGTGCTCGC
>DATHIG010000184.1:0-2267 GCA_035490035.1 Actinomycetes bacterium | reverse complement strand
GCGGCGAAGCTCATGGGGTAATGCTCGGCCAGCTCGGCGACGCCCTCCTCGCCCGCGATGGCCCGACGGACGATGTCGCGCCGGGTGGCATCGGCCAGCGCCCGGAACACGCGATCGAAGTCGAGGGTCGTCTGCATTGATACAACCATAAGGTTGTATATGGCCGCTGTCAAGCCGCGAGAACCCGTGCGATGCGGCAGCTCGACGAGGATGCGGTGCTCGGCTCTAACGTTGTGGGCTCGGGGAGGGAGTTGCGTGAGCGGGGATGGTACGGCAGGGCTTCGTCACCGCTGCCGGCGCTGGTGAGTTCGCGGTTGTCGATGGCGGTCACGGGGGCTTCCGTCAGTAGCCTCGGACGTCCGGCCAGTGCCGCTCGACGCCGGCGCGATCCAGGGCGCGCTGGAACTCGGCGAGCAGCTGCTCGTCTGCGCGGACCTGATGCGGCTCGACCGCGCGGTCCAGGCAGAACGCCGCGAGCCGGCCCGCCACCTCGCCGACATTCCACTCCACCGGATGCAGCCGGTAGCAGCCGTTGGTGATGTGGGTGGTGCCGAGGTTCTTGGCGGCTGGCAGGAGGTTGCGGACGCGGACAGGCAGCAGCGCCCCAAGCGGGATCTCGAACGGGGCGCTGGCCACGTCGATGTAGTTGTCGCCGCCGGTTGAGGGATGCAGGTCGATCCGGTAGCTGCCCACACCGACCGAGTCGTGAAAGAGGGTTCTGCCGTGTGGGCCGGCGGTCGCCAGGGCGACGTCGTGCTCGGTGACCGTGGTGACGGCCCGGATGCGGCGTGACTCGCGCACGTAGGGTGCCTTGGCCAGGCCGTCCTTGCTGCCGACGACATCGGGGCGGAGCCGCAGGCCGGGGAAGCCGGTTCCGCCGTCGGGCCGGGGCGCCTCGGTCTGCAGCCAGTACAGGAGCGACAGACTGAGCTGCTTGGCATCGCTGAGATGGTGGCTGGCGGCCTCCTGGTCCACCTCAATGAGAGGGCCGAGCCAGTAGTCGTTCATTGGCCAGTTGACGAGGGTGAGGTCGGAGGCAAATGACCCTGGGACATGCAGGTTCCGCGCCAGGATGCGGCGGAAGGTCCACAGCTCCATGGCGCCTTGGAGTTGGCGCTGGTCGGCGAGCACCTGGAGCGGGTCGCCGTTGGGGTTGGGATCCATAAGTCGGTCGACCGGCTCGAGCGTTCGCGGGTCGGGCGCGCAGAACCCCAGCAGCGCCCCTGGCCAGAACCTGGGCTGGTAGGAGCGCCAGAAGTCGTACCGTGCCGGCTTGTCGATGGTGTGGTCCTGGCCCGCTCGGTGCTCCAGGACAAAGCAGCAGGTGAAGGCCTGCAGGTTTAGTGGATCCGCGACGGTAGGTGCATGCGGCTCGCCGTGCTCGTTCTGGGATTCGGCGCCAGTGACGTACTCGACCCTGGCCAACGGCAGCAGGTCGCCATGTTCGGTCGCGTCTAGAACGTACGGCGCGGTGACGACCAGCCGCTTGCCCGTCCGCAGCGAGGCGAGTTCCACGGCGCGGACGTGGTCGCGGTCAACCCTGACGTCGACCGGCCGGTGCTCGAGCAGCACGGTGAGCCGGCCGGCGGCGCGATGGGGGGCGAGCATCCCCTCTAGCACGGCGAGCGCCACCCGCGGCTCGTGGCAGAGCTTGCTGACCCACCCGGCGCCCGGGTTCAGCGCCCGCCAGCTGCGGGCGGCGGTGGTGAGCGGATACCAGGTCCGGTAGTAGTCGCGGATCCCGTCACGGAGCTCCCGATACAGCGCGGTGCAGCCGAACTGCTCGATCCAGGGATGCTCGTCGGGCGGTACCGCTTGGGAGGTGAGCTGGCCGCCCACCCAGTCGGTCTCCTCGGTGAGGATGACCTGGCGGCCCAGCTGGCAGGCGGCGATCGCGGCCGCGACCCCGCCAAGGCCGCCGCCGACGATGACGACGTCGGTGTGGAGCTCCGGCGTGACGGGCTCGGGGGCCTGCTCAACCTGTGGTCCCATCCTCGTGGTCGTGCCGCTCGCTGGCTCCTGGGGTACTGGGGGGCCCGCCGGGCCGGAGGTAGGCCGTCGCGACACCTGGCCTGCTGGGGGTGGCCCGGACGTCTCGCCTTGGATGAGCGAGCAGGGCAGGAGTTCCTGGCGCTTCTCTGGAGAGCGACGTCCTCCGACGATGCGCCAGAGGTTGTCCTGATAGCTGGCCTCGCCCACGACATCACCACTCAGACAAATGCCGGTACCTCCTGATCCGCTACTGACGAGCGGCACCCGGCACCCCG
>DATHIG010000183.1:0-3861 GCA_035490035.1 Actinomycetes bacterium | reverse complement strand
CGGCGGTCAATCCGGACGAGTGCCGCCTCAGCCGCGGGCTCCGGGACCGCGACGCTCGCCCCAGCCGCGGGCTCCGGCGAGGCGACGCTCGCCCCAGCCGCGGGCTCCGGCGAGGCGACGCTCGCCCCAGCCGCGGCGCCGGGAGGTGGGCCCGGTCGCCGGGTCTTCTGATGGCGAGCGCGGCCAGCAGCGCGGCAACGGCGAGCGTGGCCATCGCCAATGGGCCGAACGCGTTCATGGTGCGGGACCCCGGACGATGCTGAGGGCCCAGAGGATGCCGAGCAGCTCGAACGCCGCCGCGGCCGCCAAGGTTGCCCAGCCGGTCGGTTCGCGGACCAGGAACGCGGCGTCTGACGGGGAGGTGAGCGCGAGCACGCCGAGGAAGGCCGGCGCCATCGCGGCCACAACCCGAGCTGACAATCGGGTCTGGGCGGTGGCCGCCAACATGGCTTGCCTGGTCCGGACCCGGTCGGCTGCCGCGGCGGTCACGCCGGCGAGCACCGGGCCTGGTGGGGCACCGGTCGTCTCCGCCAGGTCGAGTGCCTCTCCGGCAAGCACCAGCTCAGGCAGCCGCTCGGCTCCGGCCGCCGCCGCCAACGCCTGACCGGCTCCCGATCCCAGCTCGGCTGCCTGGATCGCATGGCGGAGGAGCGCTTCCAGCGAAGCTGGGGCGGCCTCGGCTGCAGCTTGGAGCGCCCGCCGAGGGTTGATGCCGGCGGCCACGGTTGCGCGGAGGACGTCGATGACCTCGGGGACGGCCTCCTCCATCTCGCGCCGCAGCCGTGCCGCCTGACCCGGTCGCGGGAGTGCGCCCAGCAGCGCCTGGCCGACGGTGAGGAGCGCCGCCGTCATCTCGGCCTCCAGGTCTCTGCGGCTCCGAGCCAGGCCACGCCGGCGGATCGCCGCCGAACGCCCCGACTGGCGCCAGGCACGAGGGCGCCGGTGGCCGGCCTCATCTGGAGTGGCTCCTCGGGCAGAGGACGCGGACCCGACCGGCCAGGCTGGCGGGTTCGAACGCGGGGAGGACGGAGGGGTCGAGGCGGTTGGCCCAACGGGGGACGCGGCCGGTGGCGGAGAGACCGGTGGCGGAGACACCGGTGGCTGGGCCGGCTGTACGCAGGGGGATGGCGTGTACCCGACCGTCGTTGGCGATGACCAGCTCGGCCAGGGCGGTCACCCGCCGGCCGGACGGGGTGCGCTCCAGGTGGACGACCGCGCCGATGCCGCCTCCGATGAGCCTGCGAACGACGTCCAGGACGACACCTGGGACGGCCAGGGCCATTGCCTCCAGCCGAGCTGGCACCTCGTCGGGACCACCGGCGTGCAGGGTCGTCAGGAGGCCGCGGTGACCGGTGTTGGCGGCCTGCAGCATGTCCAGTACCTCGAGACCGCGAACCTCGCCAACGACGATGCGGTCGAGGCGCATGCGAAGGGCGTTGCGAACCAGCTCACGGAGGGGGACCTCGCCCCGGCCCTCGACGTTCGGCGGGCGCGCCTCGAGCCGGACGACGTGAGGACCAGGGAGATCAAGCTCGGCCGCATCCTCGATGGTGACCACCCGCTCGCGGGTCGGTATGGCGGCGGCGAGGACGTTGAGCAGAGTCGTCTTGCCGGTTCCGGTCGCGCCGGACACGGCGATGGCGACCCCGGCGGCGACCATCGCCTCCAGAAGCCGCGCCGTGACGGCGTCGACGGTGTCCCGCTCGATCAGGTCGTGGAGGTCGAGCCGTCGCCTGGCGAAGGTGCGGATGGTGACCACCGGGCCGTCGGGGGCGAGCGGGGGCAGCACGGCATGGAACCGCTCACCTCCCGGTAGGCGAGCGTCGACCCAGGGGCGAGCCTCGTCCACCCGGAGCCCGAGCGGGGCGACCACCCGTTGGACCAGGGCGGCCACGGCGGCGGCCGAGGGGAAGCGTACAGCGGCTCGCTCGATGCCGCCGTCGCGCTCTACCCAGACGTCGGAGGGACCGTTGACCAGCACGTCGGTGACGGTCGGGTCGGCGAGGAGGGGGGCGAGCGGGCCGAGACCGGTCAGCTCGTCCCCGATCGCGCGAACGGTCGCCACGAAGCTCGCCGCAGGGAGGACGATCCCCTCCTCGCCGAGAGCACCAACGACCGCCCGCCGCAGGCCGTCGGGGTCAGCCGCGACCGACCCCGCCGACACCAACCGCCGCTGCACCCGCTGCACCAGCCCAGGGACCACCCCGCCAAGCGGACCAGCTGCACTGGCCCCACCGATCGGACCGGCGCCAGTCACCCCACCGGTCGCGCCGGGATGGCGAGTTGCGGGTGCTGGCGACGCGCCGGCCGGCGGGCGCACGTTGGGAACCACTGGCGCCGAGTCAATTCGCGCCTGGGGACGGTGGGTGGTGTCGGGGTGGTCGGGTGACCGGCTGTGGGGAGTCATGCCGAGACCGCCGCGAACGGGACGACGCGGTTGGCGAGGGTCAGCATGGCCTGGACTGCGGGGAGATCGTGGCGGTCGAGGAGGAGGACGCCGTCTTCGGCGGCGGCGGCGAGCTCGGGGGCGGCGGATGGGATGAGGCCCCAGAGGCGGTCTGCGAGGGCGGCGCGGACCTCGCGGGGGGCGAGGGGGGCCTGGGGGCGGACGCCGGTGACCACGGCGCCGGCCGTGTCCGGGTCGCGGCCGGCTGCCGCCCATGTGCCGAGAGCAGCCTGGAGGCCGCGGACGCCGGCGGTCTCGCAGCGGCCAACGGCGACCAGAGCGTCCGCCTGGGCGAGGGCGACCTGTGTCGCCGGCCCGTCGACGGCGGGAAGGTCGACGACGGTCAGGCGGTAGGTGGTCCGGGCGGCCTCCAGGACTCCCTGGACGACCCAGGGCTCGGGCGGAGGGTCGGGAGCACCGTCGGTCAGGCCGGCCAGCGGCAGGACGGCCAGACCGGCCCAGGGTTCAGCCACCGCGCCGACCAGGGTGCCGGCGTCCACGGAGATGCCTGGCGTCGCGGCAAGGGTCGACCAGCTCGGAGTCGCGCCCAGGTCGAGGCGAAAGCCGAGGCCACCCGCCAGGTCGACGAGCAGGACCGGAGCGGGCCCCCAGCGGGCCCAGGCCGCGGCCAGGTGGATGGCGACGGTGGTCGTGCCAGCGCCGCCATGGACCCCGCGGGCGGCGACCACCAGCCCACCGATGCCGTTGGCGGGGTGGGGCTGGGCGGCGGCGACCCTGGCGAGCTCGCCGGGCAGGTCGGCGACCCCGTCCGGCCAGGCGAGCAGGCTGCGGGCGCCCGCGGCGAGCGCAGCCCGGACGTCGTCCGGCCGGTCGTCGTCGCCGATGGCCACCAGGGGTGTCCGACAGCCTGTGGGCAGGTCGGCGAGGACCGTACAGCCGACCAGCGCGACCGAGGGGTCGGCGCTCAAGGCCGCGGCCAGACCGGTGCGGCCAGGCTCGGCCACGACGACCTGCCACCCGGCCGTGGTGTCGACTGCGTGCCGCAGGGAATCGGCGGTTGCGGGGTCGTCGTGGGCGATGACGACCAGCGGCGGCATTGCGGGGACGGTTTCGAGGGCCACGGGCATCCTTCCGGCGGCTGGATTTGGATTCAGTGGGGCCGGAGCGGACGGTGCGCCACCGGTCCGGCGCAGGGAAGGATGGCCGGACGGCGCACCCAGCGGAAGGCACTCCGGCCAGAATGTGCATAACTCTGGCCGGCCATGGGGTGGGGACGGGCGAGTTTCACGAAGTGGCAGGATGAGTAAGCTTCGGGAGACACGAGCTGCCAGCAGGAGGCGGATTGCATGGCCGAGAGCACTCCCGCGATCGAGAATCTGTTCTCCGAGGGGCGAACCTTTGCGCCGTCGGACGAGTTCAAGGCCCAGGCGCTGGTCACCGACCTGTCGCTCCAC
>DATHIG010000182.1:0-2892 GCA_035490035.1 Actinomycetes bacterium | reverse complement strand
GTGCCCGACTGGGTCGCGCTCACGATCGTGCTGGTCCTGCTGCCGAGCTGGTGGCTCGGCTACTTCATCGCCTTCGAGACGCTGTGGCGGGGGCGCACCCTTGGCAAGGCGGCCCTCGGGCTGCGGGTGGTCACCAGGGAGGGCGCGCCCATCCGGTTCCGCCACGCCGCCATCCGCGCCCTGCTCGGCCTGGTCGACTTCGCCATCGCCAGCGGCTTCTTCGCGATCGTGTTCATCCTGCTCACCAGGGACAACCAGCGGCTCGGCGACCTGGTGGCCGGGACGCTGGTGCTGCGCGAGCGCAGCGGGCTGGCCGCTCCCGCGCCGGTCAGCTTCACGCCCCCACCCGGGTTGGAGTCCTACGCCGCGACCCTGGACACCAGCCGGATCAGCACCCAGGAGTACCAGGCGGTGCGGACCTTCCTGCTGCGGGCGGCCAGCCTGCCGCCGGGGCCGCGCTCGGCGCTGGCCCTCCAGCTCGCCAACCCGCTGGCCGGCCGGCTGCGGCCGCCACCGCCGGCCGGCATCTCCCCCGAGCTCTACCTGTACTGCGTGGCCGCCGCCTACCAGCAGCGCCAGCGCCTGGCCGCCCCGGCGGCCGTGACCGGCCCCGCCGGGGCGGCCACGTCCCCGCCCCTGGCGCCCGCGACGCCAGCCCTGGCGGGACCCGCGCCGGCCGCCACCCTGCCACCGCCGGCGCCGGAACCTGGCGGGGCGCAGCCGACCGGGCCGCCAGCCGGCGGCGGGTTCGCGCCGCCGGGCTGACTCAGGTGCCCTCGGTCCAGGAGTGCAGGTAGCTCTCCTGGGCGGCGGTCAGGGTGTCGATCTCGATCGCCATGGTGGCGAGCTTGACCCTGGCCACCTCGGCGTCGATCTCGGCCGGGACGTCGTGGACCCGGGCCTCCAGGCTCTGCTGGCGCGACAGCCACTCCAGCGACAGCGACTGGTCGGCGAAGGACATGTCCATGACGGCGGCCGGGTGGCCCTCGGCGGCGCCGAGGTTGACCAGCCGGCCCTCGGCGACCAGGTTGAGGCGGCGGCCGTCCTCCAGGGTGAACTCCTCGACGTTCTCGCGGACCCGCAGCACCGAGCTGGCCAGCTCGTGCAGGGCTGCCTTGTCGATCTCGACGTCGAAATGGCCGGAGTTGGCCAGCACCACCCCGTCCTTCATGACCTCGAAATGCTCGCGCCGGAGCACATCCCGGTCGCCGGTGACCGAGACGATCACGTCAGCCTCGCGCGCCGCCTGGGCCATGGGCGCGACCTTGTAGCCCTCCATCGCCGCCTCGAGGGCGCGGAGCGGGTCGACCTCGGTGACCACGACCTTGGCCCCCAGCCCCTTGGCGCGCATGGCAAGGCCCTTGCCGCAGTAGCCGAAGCCGGCGACCACGAAGGTCGTGCCGGCCAGCAGGAGGTTGGTGGCGCGCAGGATGCCGTCGATGGTCGACTGGCCGGTGCCGTAGCGGTTGTCGAACAGGTGCTTGGTCGGGGTGTCGTTGACCGCGATGATCGGGTAGGCCAGGGCGCCCTCCCGCTCCATCTGGCGCAGCCGGATCACCCCGGTGGTGGTCTCCTCGGTGCCGGCCCGAACCTCGGCCAGCTGGTCGCGCCGCTTGGTGTGCAGCAGGGTGACCAGGTCGCAGCCGTCGTCCATGGTGATGTTGGGCCGGGTGTCGAGGGCCGCCTCCAGGTGGCCGTAGTAGCCGTCGGTGTCGACCCCGCGGCGGGCGAAGGTGTCGATGCCGTAGTGCACCACCAGCGCGGCCGCGGTGTCGTCCTGGGTCGACAGCGGGTTGGAGGCGCACAGCACGACGCTGGCCCCGCCGGCCTTGAGGGCACGCATCAGGTTGGCGGTCTCGGTGGTCACGTGCAGGCAGGCCGCGACCTTGAGGCCGTCGAGGGGCCGCTCCTTCTCAAAGCGGGCGCGGATGTCACGCAGCACCGGCATGTGGCGGTCGGCCCACTCGATGCGCAGGCGCCCCTCGTCGGCGAGGGCCAGGTCGGTCACGTCGTACGGCAAATGTCCTCCTCCAGTCGGCGGATGCGCCCGGCGCGTACGCGCGCTGCCAGGGGCGCGACCCTAGAGTCTGCCCGACCCATGCCCGCTTGCTCAACACCCGGTGGTCAGAGGTCGGCGGCTGCCGGGAGCAGGGTCAGGACCAGCTCGCGGAACCGGGGCCGGACCACGGCCGCGACCTCCAGGACCTCGGCGTGGCTGGTGGGGGTGCCGCCCGGACGGTGCACGTTGGTGATGGCCGAGATGGCGGCCACCTTCAGGCCGTGGGCCCGGGCGGCGATCACCTCGGGCACGGTCGACATGCCGACGGCGTCGGCTCCCCACGAGCGGAACATGGCGATCTCGGCCGGGGTCTCGTACGAGGGCCCGGCGGCGGCCAGGTACACCCCTTGGCGGACCGGCACGCCCTTGGCCTGGCCGGCCGCGGCCGCCGCCGCCCGCAGGTCCGGGTCGTAGGCGCCGGCCAGGTCGACGAAGTCGGGGGCGCCGCGCAGCGGGTTGTCGAACAGGAAGCTGATGTGGTCGGTGAGGACCATCAGGTCGGCCGGGTCGTAGTCAAGGTTCAGGCCGCCGGCGGCGTTGGTGGCGACCAGGGCGCGACAGCCGACCTGGGCGGCGACCCGGGTGGCGAAGGCGACCTCGGCGGCGCTGTAGCCCTCGTAGGTGTGGACCCGGCCCGCCAGGACCAGCACCGGCACCCCGGCCAGGCGGCCCGCCACCACCGCCCCGGCGTGTCCGGGAACCTTGGGGACGGGCATGCCCGGGAGCTCGGCGGCTGGGATCCGGGTCGCCCCCTCGACGTCGTCGGCCAGCCCGCCCAGCCCCGACCCCAGCACCAGCGCCACCACCGGCCGCTCGGCCAGCCGCGGTTCCAG
>DATHIG010000181.1:0-4416 GCA_035490035.1 Actinomycetes bacterium | reverse complement strand
ACGTCCTGCAGCGACAGCCGGTGGCTGCCCTGGCGGGCGATGACCCGGTAGGCGCTGCGGACCAGCGCGTAGGCGCGCGGGGAGAGCGTCTCCTCCCCGACCTGCCTGGCGGCCGTGCTCATCGCCCGGTGTACTTCGGCGGCCGCTTCTCGGTGAAGGCGGTCATGCCCTCGCGGGCGTCCTCGGAGGCGAACAGGGGGGCCAGCTCCTCCAGCTCCCGGTCCAGGCTGTCGGCCAGGGGCCGGTCGAGCCCGTCGTTCACCGCCCGGGTGACGGCGGCGACGGCCAGGGGGGCGCCGCCGGCCAGGCCGGCGGCCAGGTCGGCGACCGCCCGCTGGAACTCGTCGGCCGGGACCAGCCGGTCCACCATGCCCAGCCGCTCGGCCTCCTCCGGGGTGACGGTCCGGCCGGTGGTCATCAGCTCCAGCGCCCGGCCCCGGCCGATCAGGCGGGGCAGCCGCTGGGTCCCGCCGGTGCCCGGCAGCAGCCCGAGGGTGACCTCGGGCAGGCCGATCCGGTAGCTGCCCTCGGCGGCGACGCGGATGTCGCAGGCAAGCGCGATCTCGTAGCCGCCGCCGAGGGCGTGGCCGGCGATGGCGGCGACGAACAGCGGCGACTCGGCCGCGAACCGGTTGAGCACCTGATGGGCGCGCCGGCACATCACCATGTTGTCGTCGGCCGACCGGCCCAGGAAGCCGTTGACGTCGGCCCCGGCGGAGAAGAACCTCTCGCTGGCCGACCTGACAACGGCCACCGCCACCTCGGCCTCGGCGACCTGCCCGATGGCGCCGTCCAGCTCCTCCAGGAACCCGGCGTCATAGCTGTTGGCCGGCGGCCTGTCCAGCGTGATCCAGCCGATGCGATCCTCAATGGCGGCGGTCACGGACATCGCGGCTCCCTTGCTGTCGTCCTCAGTCCATGTGGGAGGAGCTCGCTCCCCCCAGAGGCGCCGGTGCCAAATCGAGCCGACCCCGCCGGCTCACGCGAGGCCGCCGACGACGACCGACTTGAGCTCGGTGTACTCCTCAAGAGCCTGCAGGCCGTGCTCGCGGCCGAAGCCGCTCTGCTTGGTGCCGCCGAACGGCAGCTCGTCGTAGCCGTAGTGGAGCTGGTTGACCCAGGTGACGCCGGCCTCCAGCTCGCGGGTGGCCCGGTCGATGGCGACGGCGTCGCGGGTCCAGATCGAGGAGCCGAGCCCGTAGGCGGTGGCGTTGGCCCGCTCGATCGCCTCGTCCAGGTCGTCGACGGGCCACACCGGCAGGACGGGGCCGAAGACCTCCTCGGTGGCCAGGCGCGAGTCGGCCGGGACGTCGACCACCACCGCCGGCTGGAAGAAGTGCCCCGGCCCGTCGACCGCCTCCCCGCCGACCACCACCTTGGCCCCCCGGTCGACCGCCTCCCTGAGCTGGGCGACCAGGAGCTCGCGTTGCCCGGCGGTGTGCAGCGGCCCGATCCGCAGCCTTGGCTTCTCGGCCCTGGTGGCACCGGGGCCGGGTTCGTAGCGCCCGACCCGCCCGGCCAGCTGCTCGACGAAGGCGTCGTAGACGCCGGCCTGGACGAAGGCCCGCTTGGGGGCCAGGCAGGCCTGCCCGCAGTTCCAGTAGCGGCCGATCTGGATGCTCTTGACGGCGGCGTCCAAGTCGGCGTCGGCCAGGACGATGGTCGGGTCGGACCCGCCAAGCTCCAGGCTCACGTGCTTGAGGGCGGGGCCGGCGACCTCCATGATCCGCCGCCCGGTCTCGGTCTGGCCGGTGAACGCGATCCGGCGCACCCCCGGGTGGGCGACCAGCGCCTGGCCGGTGCCCGGCCCGCCGGTGACCACGTTGAGCACCCCCGGCGGCAGGCCGGCCTCGGTGGCCAGCCGCGCGACCCGCAAGGTGGTCAGCGGCGTGGTCTCGGCCGGCTTGGCCACCACCGTGTTGCCGGCGGCGAGGGCCGGCCCGACCTTGTTGGCCAGCAGGGTCAGCGGGAAGTTCCAGGGGGTGATGGCGCCGACCACCCCCAGCGGCCGGCGCACCACCAGGCCGTAGGCCGGGCCGAACTGGCTCGGCAGCTCCTGGTAGGCGCCGCGGACCTTGGTGGCGGCCTCGGCGTAGTAGCGCAGCCCGCCCAGGAAGTGCCGCAGCTCGCCCTGGGCCTCCAGCGTCGGCTTGCCCTGCTCGCGGGTGAGCAGGGCGACCAGCTCGGCGGCGGCGGCCTCGGCGGCGGCGGCCAGCCGGTGCAGGTGGCCGGCCCGCTCGCCGGCGTCGACCCGCCGCCAGGCGCCGAAGGCCTCCGCCGCCGCCTGCACCGCGGTGTCGACCTCCTCGGCGGTGGCTTCGGGGACCTCCTCGACGGTGTCGCCGGTGGCCGGGTCGGTCACCGTGACCCGGCCACCCGACCCGGCCATGGCCGCTCCGCCTATCCACAGATCGGCCACGGTGCTGGTCCTCCCGCTGGTCGGGGTGAGGGCTTGTCGCCGGAAATGCCGGGAGTTATCGTGCCACCTGACTGACCGGTTAGTCGAGCCCACCTGCAGTGGAGGGTCCCATGCGTGGCCTCGCCCGTCGTGTCGTGATCACCGCCGCCGCCGGCCTCGCCCTGGCCCTGGTCGCGGGCTGCGGGTCGAGCCTGGAGGAGGAGCAGCAGGGGTCGGGGGACGGCCCGGTCAAGGTCGGGCTGCTGGTGCCCAAGTCCGGCGTGTACGCGCCGCTGGGCAGGGACATGGAGAACGGCTTCCGGATGTACCTGGACGCCGCTGGCGGCAAGCTCGGCGGGCGGAGGGTCGAGATGGTGGTGGCCGACGAGGGCGGCGGGCCGGAGACGGGCGTGCCCGCGGCCCAGAAGCTGATCCAGCAGGACAAGGTCACCACCCTGGTCGGGATCGTGAACTCGGCAGTGGCGCTCGGCGTGCGCGACCTGGTCACCGACGCCAGGATCCCGCTGATCGTGGCCAACGCCGGGGCCAACGCCATCACCGGCGAGCGGCGCTCCGACTACGTGTGGCGGACCTCGTTCACCAACGGCGAGGTCGCCGCCGCCCTCGGCGCGTACGTGGCCGGCCAGGTCAAGGACGGCAAGGTCTTCCTGGCCGCCCCCGACTACGCCGCCGGCAAGGAGGCAACGGCCGGCTTCCAGGAGGCGTTCGAGGCCGCCGGCGGCTCGGTGGCCGGCACCGAGCTCACCCCCTTCGGGACGACCACCAACTTCCAGCCCTACCTGGCCCGGATCCAGCGGTCGGGGGCCAAGGCGGTGTACTGCTTCTACGCCGGGGCCGAGGCGGTCTCCTTCGTCAAGCAGTACCAGCAGTTCGGCCTGTCGTCCAAGGTCCCCCTGTACTGCAGTGGGTTCGTCACCGAGGGAGGCGTGCTCAAGGCCCAGGGCGACGCCGCCCTCGGCATCCAGGGCTCGCTGCACTACTCCGACCAGCTCGACAACCCGACCAACCAGAAGTTCGTCGCCGACTACAGCTCCAAGTACGGCGAGTCCCCAACGGTGTACGCGGTGCAGGCCTACGACGCGGCCGCCGTGCTCGACCGGGCGCTGGCCAAGGGCACAGGAGGCGACGCCATCGTCGAAGGCCTCAGAGGCATCGGGGAGATCGACAGCCCCCGCGGTCCCTGGCGCTTCGACGACGGCCACGGGCCCGACCAGATCTACTACCTGCGCACCACCGAGGAGCAGGAGGGCAGGATCGTCAACGCCGTGGTGCGGCCGCTCACCGGTTCCTGACCCGTGCCGGCCTGGCGAGAGCACCAGTCAAGCATCCGGGCGTGCGGCATGTGCGTGGCCGCCGTGGGCGGCGCGCACGCCTCCACGCCGGCACGGATGGCTTCGGCGCGGCATGCGGCGCCGGATACATGACCGCTGTGCTCGGCGACAACCTCATCACCATCGTCGACGGCGTCGCCTTCGGCGTGCTGCTGTTCACCATCGCCGTCGGGTTGTCGCTGGTCTTCGGGATCATGGACGTGCTGAACCTGGCCCACGGGGCGCTGTACCTGGTCGGCGCGTACCTGGCCGTCCAGTTCGCCGGCGACGGCCAGGCCGGGGTGGGTGCCTTCCTGGTCGCCGCGCTGGCCGCGACGCTGGTGGGTGCGGCCGCCGGGGCGGGGCTGGCCGTGATGACCCGGCCGCTGGCCCGGCGCGGGCACCTCGACCAGGCGCTGCTGACCCTCGGCGTCGCCCTGATCATCGGTGACCTGCTGTCGGCCCGGTACGGCAACGACGTGCAGTCGGTCCCGCCGCCCCGGTTCCTGGCCGGCAGCGTCAGCCTGGCCGGGCGCGACTACCCGAGCTACCGGCTGGCGGTGATCGTCGCCGGGCTGCTGCTGGCCGTGATCGTCTACCTGCTGGTGGAGCGGAGCCGGGTGGGGGCGCTGGTCAGGGCGACGGTGGCCGACGCCCCGATGGTCCGGGCGATGGGCGTCGACACCG
>DATHIG010000180.1:0-8271 GCA_035490035.1 Actinomycetes bacterium | reverse complement strand
GCTCGGCTTTCGGATCGCCAGCGCGTTGGCGGTCGGTGTCTGGGTGCTCGCCGCGCTGATGGTCCTGGAACGCGCCGGGTTCCAGGTCTCGCCACTGCCCTCCGCCCTCGCCCGGTGGGGAACGTGGATCCTGGTCGGTGTGCTTCCCCTGGGCGCGCTCATGAACTTCGCGTCACCGAGCAGTTGGGAGCGCTTCCTGTGGGGACCCGTCGCGCTGATCCTGGCAGTGCTGTGCCTGGTACTCGCCCGGGGCACCACCCCGCTTCCGCGACCGGACATCGATCGACGAACCAGGCGTCGCCGCGCGACGTATGGTCGGTGACGTGCGACTCGAACAGGCGGTACGCGACGCGGCCGAACGGGCCGGGCGGCGCCCTGGGCTGCTGGTGGCCGGCGCAACCGACGGCACCGAAACGGCCGTCGCAGCGGCCGGTCCCGTGCCGCGGCCGGAGTGCCCGGCCGAGCGGGTGGTGTTCGAGATCGGCTCGGTCACCAAGGTCTTCACGGCGCTCCTGCTCGCCATCGCCGTCCAGCGCGGCGAGGCGAGCCTCGACGACCCGGTCTCGGAACACCTGCCCGATGGGAGCCGCGTGCCCCGCCGCGGGGACGGCGAGATCACACTCCTGCACCTGGCCACGTACACCTCCGGGCTCCCGCGGCTCCCGCCCGGTCTCCTCTGGCACGCGCTCCGTCATCGCGACGACCCGTATGCGGCCCTCACGCCGGCCGGTGTCCTGGCGGCGCTGGGGGGCACGCGGCCGCGTCGGGCTCCGGGAGACCGCTTCAGGTACTCGAACTTCGGCGCCGGCGTGCTGGGGCTCGCCCTGGCCCGGACCGCGGGGGTGGACTACGAGACCCTGGTGCGCGACCGGATCACGCGTCCGCTGGGCATGACCGACACCGTCATCACGCTCGACCCCGCGCAGTCGTCCCGGCTCGCCCCCGGGACCAGACGGGGGGCAGGCCGGCCGGGCTCTGGACGATCCCGGGCCTCGCCGGCGCCGGGGCGCTGCGCTCGACCGTGGCCGACCTGTTCACCTTCCTCCGTGCACAGCTGGGCCTCCTGCCGCCCGACGTCCCGGCGGAGCTCGCCGCAGCGATCCCGACGACCCACGCGGAGCGATCCAGAGGCGGCCGCCTCACGCCCGCGATGCGCGTGGGCCTCGGCTGGATGCTGCTGCCCATCGGACGCGGGAAGCTGGACATGGTGTGGCACAACGGCGGCACCGGCGGCTACCGCAGCTTCGTCGGGTGGACGCCCGCAACCCACACCGCAGCGGTCGTGCTCTCCTCCAACGCCCACGGCGTCGACCAACTGGGGAGCCGAGTGCTGCTCGACCTCGCCGCCACCGCCGAGCCGCTCCCGTAGCCGCCCCCAGCCCGGCTGCCGAGTGGTCCGGCTGGCCGGGCGGCACGCGAAGATCAGGCGTGAGGGATACCAGAGGCGTCACATGCCTTGACCATGACCGCCGCAATAGGTTGGCCACTGCGAGGGTGGATGCCCCCCGCCTCCTGCCGCCGCTGGACCCCGCTGTTCACCCGCCCAATTGCCGTCGCCACCTCCTGAGCCGCGAGCTCGGTTGACGCTGCAGCAGCGTCGGGCGGGACTCCGGTTTGGGATGGATACGGGCGGTTGGCTCGCTGCCGACGATGAGGGTCGAGCCCAACCAGCGCCCGGAGCTGGCGGGTCGGAGTGGTAGGAACCGCTGGCTGCCCGCTGGGGCCGGGGCCGCGTCCCCGCGTCACCCGCAGACCACCGTCCAGGACCTGCTGGCCATCGGACCCTGACGACCGGTCCGTCACCATAAGGTTGGAGCCGGGCCCAGGAGCGAGGGCACCACCGCCGCACTGCCCATCTGGCCCTGGGCCGACGCGATGGGGCGAGAAGGGCTCGTAAGCTTGATCCCGCGACCTCAGGCCCATGGGTACCGGTCGCCTTCGCCTGAACCGTGCCGTCGGGCTAGCATTTCCTCCCATGCCGACCGGACGGATGAACCGCGAGCAGTTCTTCGGCCAGCTCGCCACCTTGGACGAGCAACGCCTGAAGAAGGCCCTGTGGAACCTGTACTGGCGAGGCTCGGCGGCCACGCGCGAACGCATCGAAGCCGAGCTAGACCCGGCCCAGCACGGCCGCGTCAAGCGGCCTTCCGAGCAACCCGTCGACCCCCACCAGGTGCTGGAAGAGGTGGACGAGCTCGTCGCGCTGGTGCGCTCGGGTGCGTACATGGCCGGTGACCGGCGGGTGTCGCCGCGGGAGCGCACCCGCTGGCGGTTGACCTTCAAGCGTCTGGTCAGCGATGCCCAGGACGGCCTCCGCGACCGGGACGCCACCGCCGCCGCGACCGCGCTGGAGCGGCTGATCGACCTGGCCTGCGAGAGCCGTGACTACGAGTACTTCCATTCCGAGGACCCCATGGAGGCGGCGGGGTTTGTGGTGTCGGACGCGGTCGCGCTGCTGTGGGCCACGCTGCAGGCCCACCACGGGTTCGCGGGCTTCGCGCAACGCGCGGCACCCCAGCTCATCCGCTGGGAGCGCCGCCACGGCTGGACACGCAGCGGCTGGGGCCGGGTCAGCAAGAGGGAGACCTCGCTGGCCAGCGCGCTCGCCCAGCTGCTGGTGGCGCCCGACATGCGGATCGGTTTCGCCGACTGCTATCTCGACGCGCTCGACCGCCTCGCCGGCAAGACCCCGGCCAGGGCCAATCGCGGCTGGCAGCCCATGAGCCGCGACCGTGACCGGCGGACCGCGGAGCTGGCCGAATGGCACCGTCTGTTGCTCGACTGGCTGATCGGCTCCGAGGCCGAGGATCGCCTCGACCGGCTGGCAGACCACTCCGCGCTTGGCGGCCCCGAACTTGAGTTCCTCAAAGCCCAGCTCGCACACCGGCGCGGTGATCTCAGCAGCGCCCGCGGCCTGGTGCACACGGCTCTGCAGCACCTGCCCGGCCACCAGGACCTCCTGGACCTCGCCGCCGAGATCGGCGCGCCCCTGCCGCCTCGCGCCCAGCAGGTCGCCAAGGAACGCTGGCGCTGATCCACAGGCGGCGACCGGTGTTGCGCCCGGGAACCTGGCTCCGGTTGAATGCTGGCCTCGACCCCCAGGTATCAGGCCGGTGAATGCCATGCAGCCGCGCGCGTCCACGGCGGTGGCACAGCGGGCTGCGCTGGCGCTCGCGGAGCGCGCGCTGCGGGAGGGCCTGCCGGCCGGGCTGGACGGCTACCAGGGATTGCTGCGCTGCCTGGAGCAGGGCCGGGTCGTCGACCATGCCACCTCAGTGCTGGTCGACCAGGCGGTCGGGGTGTGGGCGCGGCCGGGGTTCGAGACGCTGGTGTCGCTGCCACGGCTGCGCTTCGAGCCGTTCGGCTACCAGCTCCAGGCGGCTGGGACCGCGCTGCGGGCGATGCGCGGCCGGGCGATCCTGGCCGACGAGGTCGGGCTGGGCAAGACCATTGAGGCCGGGCTGGTCGCCAGCGAGCTGCGCCTCCGCGGCCTGGCGGCCAGAGCGCTGATCCTGGTCCCGGTCGGGCTGGTCGAGCAGTGGCAGCAGGAGCTAGACCGCAAGTTCGGTCTGCCCACGGTGCTCGTCCAGGACGCGGCCCTGGGACGCGAGAGGGGCCAGGCGGAGCGGCCGCTGGTGATCGCCTCGCTGCCGGCGGCACGGCGGACGCCGCTGCGCGACGCGGTTACCGCAAGCGCCTGGGACCTCGTCATCGTGGACGAGGCGCACCGGGTCAAGAACCCGCAGAGCGCCTCGGCCAAGCTGGTGCGGGCCCTGCGCACCCGCTACCTGCTGCTGCTGACCGCGACCCCGGTCGAGAACCGTCTGGACGACCTCTTCCAGCTCGTCAACCTGGTCCGGCCGGGGCACCTGGGCACGCCCAAGGAGTTCCGCGCCCGCCACGGCTCGGCAAGGACGGGCGCCGAGCCGGCCCGCAACCTGGACACCCTGCAGGCGCGGCTGCGCGAGGTGATGGTCCGCCACCGCCGCAGCGAGCTGGCCTCGATGCTGCCACGGCGGCTGGCCGAGACGCTCTGCCTCCAGCCCGGCGCCGAGGAGGCCGAGCTGTACGCGTCGGTCTCGCACCGGGTCCGCCTCGAGGGCCGCGGCGCCACTCCCGCCCGCAAGCTGGCCCTGCGCAGCGTGCAGCGCCTGGCGGGGTCCAGCCCGCGGGCGCTGGCCCCGACCCTTGACAAGCTCGGCTGGACCGACATGGCCCGGCTGGCGGACAAGATCGACGCCACCACAAAGGCCCGCGTGCTGATCGAGCTGCTAAGCCGGCACCGCGCGGCCGGGGACAAGGTGGTCGTGTTCACCGCCTTCCGGCACACGCTCGACTTCCTGGCCGACCTGGCGGCCACCGCGGACCTACCGGCCGCCGTCTACCACGGAGGGCTGAGCCGCCGGGACAAGGAGGAGGCGGTCCGCTCGTTCCGCGACGAGCTGCCGGTGCTGCTGACGACCGAGGCCGCCGGCGAAGGGCGCAACCTCCAGTTCTGCCACGTCATGGTCAACGTCGACCTTCCCTGGAACCCCATGCAGATCGAGCAGCGCCTGGGTCGCATCCACCGCATCGGTCAGGACCGCGAGGTACTGGTGACCAACCTGGTGACCCGGGGCACCGTCGAGGAGCGGATCCTCGGCGTGCTGGAGGCCAAGATCAACCTGTTCGAGCTGGTCGTGGGCGAGCTGGACATGATCCTGGGGCGCATCGAGGAGGACTTCGACTTCGAACGCGCGGTGTTCGACACCCACGTCGCCAGCCGCGACGACGCCGAGTTCCAGGCGCGCCTGGAGTCACTGGGCGACGACCTGGCCCGGTCGCGCCAGGAGTACCTGGCCAGCCGCGGCCGCACCGACCAGCTCATCACCCCGACCGAGCCGTGACCATCACCGACCCGGCCCTCGGGTTCTGGCTGCGCTACCTGGATGCCAGCGGCGGCCTGCACGAGGACGCCGGCGACCAGACCCTGCTGATGCTCCCAGGCGACCTGCAGGCCAAGCTCGGCCTGCCCGAGGAGGTCGCGGTCACCGCCGACCCCGAGGTCGCGCGCGAGGACGGGGCGCTGCTGCTGCTCCCCGGTCACCCGGCGCTCGACCAGGCGGCAGCGGCCGTACTCGACCAGGGCGATGCCGGCCTGGCATGGCTGGCCTGGCCAGCGGGGGCGCCGCCGGCGCCGGCGGCACTGCTGGAGCGGGCCCGGGCACGGTTCGACGTCGACCACGGCCGCATCGACGCGGAGGGTCACCCGGCCCGGGTATACCTGCCGGTGCTGCGGGTGGGAGCACTGGTCTCCTACGACGCGGGCGCGGGCGAGCGTTTCCAGGAGCGCGAGGAGGTCTGGGTCGACGGGCGCAACGGCCGGCCGCTCGGCCAGGACATCCTGCCCGCCGTCACCGCAGCGCCGCGACGCACCGCCCCCGACACCACGCATCGTGCGCTCACACCCGACCTGGCGGTGGCGCTCGCCAGGGCGCACGAGCGCATCGTGGAGCGGGCGCGGGCCCGCCTGGACGTCCTGGCCAGGCGGGCGCAGGCGCCACTGCGCGAGGAGCTGGCCGCCACCAACGCCTACTACCAGGCCGCGCTCGCCACCCTCGCCAAGCGCCGTGAGCAGGCCGAACCGGACCGGCAGCGGCTCCTGGACGCCCGCGCCGAGGCGACCAGGGTGGAGCACACCCGCCGGCGGGTGGAGATCCAGGAGAAGTTCCGCCCCAGCCACCGGCTGCGCCCGTTCCGCCTGCACCTGCTGCTGGTTCCGGCGCTTGAGCTGCCCGTGCGCGTGCGCCGCGGCCAGACCACACATCCGTTCGCGTTCATCTGGGTCCTTCCCCGCGCCGGCTACGTCGATCCCTGCTGCCCGCACTGCGGCGCGGCCGAGCAGCTGGTGGCGGGCCGCGACCGGCTGGGATGCCGCGCCTGCCTGCAACGGTCCAGCGCCCCACCGCCGGCGCCATCCGCACCGCCGGCCCCGCCGCCACCGCCGGCCCCGCCGGCCCGGCCGGCCCCGCCGGCCGCGGAGCCGGCACCCAAGGCCGCCCCGGCCACCGTACGGCCCAGCCGCACGCCCACCCGTCGGTCGAGCCGCGCGCCCGCCCCGCCGGCCGACCAGGAGCTGGAGCGGGCATGGCGGGTCGCCAACAAGCTGCCGACCGCCTTCTGGGAGGCGGTCGCCAGCGGCGAGCGATGGCCGCGCAGGCAGGTGGTGCCCGGCTCACCCTTGAGCGTGCTGTACCGGCTGTACGGCGCCGAGGGGCCGGCGTGCGCCGTGGGAATGGCGCCCGGCCAGAGCCGGCGGCTGGCCAGGATCAGCATGATCGGGGCCAGCTTGCCGCGTGGCCGTGTGGCGGTGATCACCGGTGGCCTCGTCCTGGACGACGGCTCCATCCACCCCTACGCGCTGCGCTGGCGGCTGCAGACCGGCAAGGCGACGGTCGAGGAGGTCCTGCCCGCCACGGACACCGCCGGGCCCACCCTCCCCCACCGCGACAGCCTGCACCCGGCGCTCGCTCGGCACCTGTACGACCAGGTCCCCGGCACGCCGGCCCGGTTGGACCCGGTGGCCGCGGCCCTGTGGGGCCATGGACCCCGTCACCTCGGCCTGCCGCTGATCCTCCGCAGCCTCGCGGCCTGGTGGCGGCTGCCAGACCCGGCAGCACTCCCCCATCCACCGACGGTGCTCGCCGCAGGCCTGGCGGCGCTCACCGGCCGCCTCGCCGACGCCTGGCACCCTGTCCTAGCGCTGGCCACGGCGCTGGGCGTCGACCCAACCGAGACGGCCGCGGCCGCCGATGAGCTGCAACGGCGCCTGCGCCTGTCACCCCAGCAGCCATGGTGACCGGGCCACCGGATACGCCCTGGCGGACCCGCAACCCGCGCCTTGACGCCGGCAGGCCGGCTCAGGCCGGCGCAGGCCGGCGCTGGACCGCCTGGCGGAGCCGGGCGCCGGCCTGGCGGGTCGCCGTCACCAGCCGTGACGACATACGGCCGAGCTTCCGCATCCCCACCGCCACGAACCCTTCCCAGGGGAGGGGAAAGGCTTCGTAAGCTGGCCGGATGGGTGGGCCCAACCAGCCAGCATACGAACCTTCCACCACTGGTCGAGGGTCGGATGATTCGCGTGGCCAGGCGGGACGCCAAGGTCCGCCGTCGCGGGTATCGGCGCCATGATCGGCCTCCATGGCCTCATCGAAGTCCTTGCAGCTGCTCATTGCCGGCCCGGCAGAACAGGCCGGGCCGTGTGGGCCTCTGAATTGTTCCGACTACTGGGACAGCCAGCTCCTGGGTTACGCGACCCCTCGAGCCGCCGGTTGCAGCCGAGGGCCACCGCGCTGACCACGCCGAGCAGGGGAGAAGTCCGTGGCGAGGGCCGGTACAGGCAGGAGCTCGCGGCGTTGCCAGCCACCTGCCTCTGATGGCACGACCGCCGACACGGCCGCACATCCGAACGTGCCACCCAAGCGCTGCAGGGTGGACCTGGGCGCGGTCAGCCAATCGCCAACTCGTCGACGGGGGCGTGCAAGTGACATTGATCGTCATCCCGCTCGCCATAGTCATACCAATCAGCTATCCTGTTGGGGTGTCCTCCTAGTGGAGGTTGTTGGTATGAGCAGCAAGGTGGCGATTAGCCTACCTGAGCATCTGCTTGCATGGGTGGAGCAGGCGCGTGGGACCACCAGCCGGAGCGCATTCTTCGCCGAGCTGGTCCGCGCGGCCCAAGCCGAGCAGTACCGCCGTGGCTACCGCGAGCAACCCGACACCGGCGAGGAGTACGTCGAGCCGCTGGCATTGGAGGCGTTGAACCTCGACCCGTATGGGCCGGCTGACGACCCGAGTGGCGTGTGAGGCGCGGCGAGGTCTGGTACGCCGACCAGCCCGAGCCGTACAAGGCTCGACCTGTCGTGCTCGCCGGGCGCGACGAGAGCTATCAGGTCCGCACCCACGTGCTGGTCGTGCCCGTCACCACGCGACGCCGCGACCTGCCGACCGAGGTGACACTAGGGGCGCGCAACGGCCTGCGGCATGCCAGCGTCGCTAACTGCGACACCATCCAGCTCATGCCGCTCGCCCGGCTGGACCGCCGTCTCGGCGTGCTCGAACGCGAGCAACTGACCGCGCTCGACAAGGCCCTGCGCTACGCCCTCGCACTCGATTGAGCCCGCTGGGCGATGCGCGACCGTGGCACGCGGCCGCATCGTTGTATCGCCCTTCGAAAGCTGGTCGGATCGGTGGGCGTGGCAGGGCTCGAACCTGCGGCCTCGTCGTTGTAAG
>DATHIG010000179.1:0-3746 GCA_035490035.1 Actinomycetes bacterium | reverse complement strand
GCGGCCAGCGGCACCATCGCCCGCCAGGTGTCGACCGCGGTGCCGGACCCCGCGTTGTCGAACAGCCCACCGTCGGCGTCATAGGAGACCGCCGGGGCCGCGACCAGCCCATCGGAGCTGGGACATGGACGTCGTTCGATGCGTCCCGTGGGCGAGACGTACGGGAACCGTGCCGAGAGGTGCGCAGCGGTCGAGAGGGGCACGTCCTCGGCGGGACAGAGATAGTCGATGAGCTCGTTGGTCGAGGGGAGGATGTCAACGGCGTCGCCGGGTGGCGAGGCGACACCGCGACAGGCGGCGTCGTCCGGCCGGTCGTCGGTGGAGTCGACAGCGGTCGCGATTTCGGTTGGGTCGGTGGGGAGCTGGCGCGGCAGGGCGAAGTCGACGGCGCTGGCCAGGAAGCGGCAGCCGTCCTCGACGCTGATGCCGTTGAGGGCCAGCACCGGCGTGGTCCAGGTCCCGTTGGCGTGGGTGAGGTCCCAGGTTTGGCGGAGGCCGCGGGCCAGCCCCCGCGCGGACGGGTCGAGGACCGGAAGCTGGCGGTTGTACCAGGCCTGCTCCCAGGCGAGCTCCAGCATCGCGGCGCGGTCGGTGCGGTCCCAGGCCAGGAGGGTGTGCGGGAGGTCGTTGAGGAGCAGGCCGGCCACGTCGGGCGCGACGAAGTCGCGGTCAAGAATCCCCTCGATTCTCCTTGGTGTCGCGCTCGACGACCTGTCCTGGACGAGGTCGGCACGGCGAGCGGACCAGGCGGCGAGGCCAACGCTGCCTCCGGACGCCCCGCTGGCCAGGAACACTGGGACGCGGTCGTCGGCCGCGTCGGCCAGGCGCCGCAGGTCGGGTTCGGCTCCGCCCTCGGCGCAGATGTCGCCGGATCCGACCACCGGGCCTGGTCCGAAGATGCACTCCATCACCAGCGCCGTCCACACCGCAGCGCGGATCCCGCCGCCCTGGGCGCCGACGATGACGACGGGCCGGCCCTTGCCCGGTGGGCCGGCGTCGATGTACCGCTGCCAGGCTTGGCCGATCGTCGGGGCCGGCGCCGGCGCCGGCCGTGCCTCGGCACGGCGGATGTCGTGGTAGCCGCCGCTGTCGAGCACCGACACCACAAGGGCCCAGGCAAGCAGGAACAACAGCACGGGGAAGCGCTTGAAGCGAAGGAACCGCAGCGCTGGCGCCAGCGCATATTGAGTGATCGGGCCCCGCCTCACCCCCCAGGCCAGCGCCGCCAGCACTCCAGTGAGGAGCAGGAAGCCGCCGAGGAGCACGGCGACCGAGCCTCCGGCCTGCGCTCGGGTGACGGCCTCCCCGCCCCACTGGAGCAGCCAGCCTGCCACCAGGGCAGCCACCGTGAGCGGCACCCAGGCGCCAATCCAGGCACGGCCCAGCACGCCGCCGTCTTTCTGCGCCCGGTAGGCGCACACCACCAGACCGCTTGCGCCGGCGAAGATGGCGCCCGCCAGCGGTGCGCGGAGAACCTCCCAGTTGATGGTCGCGCGGACGTACGCATCGAGGGCCGTCGCCCGGGCGATCGTGACCACAAGGGTGGCAGCCACCGCTGAGCCGGCGACGCGGCCGAGTCGGTCGCCCCAGACCGCCACGGCCTCAGAATCGTCGGCCTCACCTTCAGGGACCCCCACCGGCATGTCGGGACGAGCGGCCGCTCGCAACGTCCAGGCGGCCAGCACCGCCAGCGCGACGATCACACCGAGGAGGACGCCGGGCAGGAGAGCCCATCCATCCAGGCGAGCAAGTGCTGCGCCGACGGCGCCACCAACAGCGGCCGCAAGCGACATGACCAACCACCGTGGACCACGCCGCAGCGGCGCCGGGAGAGGATCCCAGCGGGGTAGGCCGTCCACTGGCAGGCCCAACACCCAGAGCGCGACCAGGAGGGCACCGGCAACCGACACCCCCCAGCCGCGCCCGACGGCCCGCAGCACCTGGCCGACCACGACCAGCAAGATCCCGCCGCCCAGGAGAAGCGGTTGCGCGCTCCGGCCACGGTCGGGGGCAGGATACTCGCGCGCCCGGCTGCTGAGGAGACGGGCAACGGCGGCGACGGTCAGCGACAGCGCAAAGCATGTGATCACGGCCCAGGCCGCCCGCCAGCCGTCCCAGGCGCGAATCACGTCCTCCACCTGGGCCGCGCCGATGCCCCTCATCAGCAGCAGCACGAGCCCGGCGACCGCGTACAGCACCCCGCGAATGGACACGAACGCATGACCGAGTGGGACGCTCCCCGCCGCCAGCGACAGCGCCACGAACACCACGGCCACCAGTACGCCAACGGTCAGCGGCACCTTGAGCAGCGACATCAGCGGCCCAACGGCGATCTGCGCCGACAGCCGCGTCAGCGGCTTGCCGGCAACCAGCGCGCGCTGGATCTGCCAGTCCTCCAAGAGGTCGACGAAGAACAGCACCGCCAGGGCGCCACCGGCGCCGTACAGCACGCGGGTCCGGCGATGCGGCTGCGGGTCCAGGTGGCCCGGAGTCGACATCCGAGCGTTGAGCTTGTTCAGATTGACCAGGACGACGATGAGCAGGGCTGTGTAGAGGAGCAGGAAGCACACGTCGAGCACCACCAGCGACTGCGCCACCCCGAAGGGGCTGCGGAAGCCGGCTGCGCTGGCGACATTGGTGAGGTATCCCTGCCAGGCGTCGCGGGTGGCGACGACGGCCTTCTGGGCCGCAGCCACCTGCAGGGACTCCGCGGCGTGGCTGAACGAGACGGAAAAGCCCAGCGCGCTGCCGGCCGGCTTGCCGCCCACCCCCATCTGCTGCAGCGCGGTGTCCACACGTCGCATGACCGTCAGCAGGGCTCAGCAGAGCACTACCAGGACATAGACGGCCCCGACCCGCCACGAGATACCCGGCGGCCGCCCCGGTGGTTGCGTCCCCGCCGGAGCGACTGGTTGGGACCCGCCGTCATCTGGAGCGGGAGCGGCGGCGTCGTTCGTGGCGTCTGCCCCGGCGTTCTGGTCGGGTGGGCCGTCGGCCTGCTCGCCGCGCGGCTGCTGCAACGGGTCAGGCGGGCGTTCCGCGGCAACCGGTGTCCGACCGGCACGCGGCGGTCGGATGCGCTCCCACTGCCGCTTGAGGAAGAGAAACACCCAGAGTGCGGCCCGCCCCACTGGGTGCAGGAGCGCGGCCAGGGCCAGCCCCAGGATTTGGCCAAGCCACTCGACCGGAGTTAGCAGGCTGGTTCCCCGTATGGCCGGTGCGGCTCGAGGCGCGGTGTCGCCCGGCCGCGGTGGAGGAGGCTCTCGCGGCGGTTGAGCATCCTGCGTCACGCGGATCCCCCTCGTCGCCATCCGTCGAGGACGGCGCTCACGCACAACAGGGGGCACAGGTTCTCACGCCGAGCTGTTCACGCAAAGTCCGGAAGTTCAATGAATTGCGCGGGCTGTTCCATCACGGCGAAGACCTCGCCGCGGTCGAACTCAGTCCAGTGCCCGAGGTTCTCGGCCCGCTCGGCGAGCTTGCCGACGTTGGGAGCTTGCTGGACCTGCCGGCCCGTTCGGCGGAGTAGGGGGTCGTCCGCGCCACCCGCGAAGGGTCGAGCGCGGGGCAGGTCTTGGTGGGTGGTTAGGTGACGATCTGGAGGGGGTGCTCCAGGGCCGCCTTGAGCTGCTGCAGGAACCCAGCCCCGGTCGCCCCATCCAACGCCCGATGATCGATCGACAACGTCAACCGCAACACCTGATGCACCTCCACCCCCCCACCAGCCACCGCCACCGGCTCCGCCT
>DATHIG010000178.1:0-10319 GCA_035490035.1 Actinomycetes bacterium | reverse complement strand
TCCAGCCGCTCCGGCTCCAGCAAGGAGCCCATCGCAGAAAGGAAGGGAGCAGCATGAAGCTCCCCCGAATGCTCGTCGTCATCGTCGCGCTCGCGGCCATCGCGCTCACCGCGTGCACCGAAGAGGCCAAGCAGGAGCCGGCTGCGCCAGGGGGCACCTCGGCCCCGCAGGCCGGCGGCGTCACCGGCCGTGCCGTCAAGGTCGCGTTCAGCGCCCCCGGTGCCGATCACGGCTGGCTCAAGGCGATCACCGACAACGCCCGCAAGGAGGCGGAAGAGCTCGGGGTGGACCTGGTGCTGGCCGAGGGCACCAACGACACGGCAAGCCAGGTCTCCCAGATCGAGACGCTCATCAGCCAGAAGCCGGACGTGCTGGTCATCCTCCCGCAGGAAGGCGGCCCGCTCACCCCGGTCGCGCAGAAGGCGATGCAGGCCGGTATCCCGGTGGTCAACGTCGACCGTGAGTTCTCCACCCCGGCCGCCTACCGGACCTGGATCGGGGGCGACAACTACGGTATCGGCAAGGCCGCGGCCGACTTCATCGCCAACGAGCTCAAGTGCAACGGCAACGTCGTGGAGATCCAGGGCGTCGCCGGGATCTCGGTGACCGAGCAGCGCACCAAGGGCTTCACCGACGGCATCAAGCGGTGCGACGGCGGCATCAAGGTGGTCGCCAGCCAGCCGGCCGACTTCCTGCCCGACAAGGGCCTGCAGGTGATGGAGACCATGCTCCAGGGCCAGAAGGACATCAAGGCGGTGTACACCCATGACGACGACATGGCCATGGGCGCTGTCCAGGCCATCCGCAATGCCGGTCGGGAGGACGAGATGTTCATCACCGGCGCCGGCGGGTCCAAGGACGCGATGAACCTCATTGCCGAGGGCAACCTGTACCGCGCCACCTTCCTCTACAACCCCTCCATGTCCGGGTCGGCGATCTCCCTCGCCAAGCTGATCGCCGAGCGCAAGGGCCTCAGCGAGCTGGTCGAGCCCGAGGTCCCAAGCCGCATCGAGCTGCCCGCCACCACCGTCACCAAGGAGAACGTGGCCTCGGTCCAGAGCCTGGGCTACTGAGCTAGCCAGACCCGCCCTTGGCGGCGCGGAGGCCCCCGGCCCACGCCGCCAAGGGCTGCACGTCGGCCGTCCCACGACCCCGGTTACCCGGCCTCCACGATGACGGAAGCAGCTCGGTGATGACGGAGGAAACAGCCAGCCTCCAGGAGCGGCGAGCACCACCCAGTGCGGTCGTCATCTTCGGCGCGTCAGGAGATCTGACCGAACGCAAGCTGGTGCCGGCGCTGGTCAACTTGGTGCGGCATCGACGAGTTGCGGGCTCGTTGACTCTGATCGGAGTCGGGCGCACTGCGCTGTCAGCCGAGGAGTTCCGCGAGCGGGTCGCCTTCGACCCGCAAGCGCTTGCCGCCGCTGGTCTGGCCGGAGACGTCCTGTACCTGTGCGGAGCGTATGACGACCTGGACACCTACCAGCGGCTGGCCGAGCTGCTCGACAGCGCGCCGGGTCTGCGCGGCAACCGCCTGTTCTACCTGGCGACCCCGCCGCCGGCCTTCCCGGTCATCGTGGACAACCTGGCGGCCGCCGGCCTCAACCGCCCGGTAGCCGGCGGGTCGTGCCGGATCGTGATCGAGAAGCCTTACGGACGCGACGAGCCGAGCGCCCGCGCGCTGGACGATCGGGTCCATGCCGCGTTCGCAGAACGCGACGTGTTCCGGATCGATCACTACCTGGGCAAGGACACCGTCCAGAACGTGCTCGCGCTGCGGTTCGCCAACTCGATCTTCCAGCCGATCTGGAACCGCAGCTGGGTCGATCACGGGCAGATCACGGTCGCCGAGACGCTCGGTGTGGAGCGGCGCGGCAACTTCTACGAGCACGCGGGGGCTGCCCGCGACATCCTCCAGAACCACGTCCTGCAGGTGCTGGCGCTGGCGCTGATGGAGCCGCCGGCTTCGTTTGCCGCCGAGGCGGTGCGCAACGAGAAGGTCAAGCTGTTGCAGGCCATCCGCCTGCCCACGACCCGGGACATCGCCCGGATCGCGGTCCGCGGCCAGTACAGCCGCGGCGGAACCCGCGAGGAGCTCCTGCCGGGGTATCGGGAGGAGCCCGGCGTTGATCCGCTCAGCCGAACCGAGACCTACGCGGCGTTGCGGCTGGATGTCGACAACTGGCGCTGGGCCGGCGTCCCGTTCTATGTCCGCACCGGCAAGCGCCTGCCGGCGCGTGTGACCGAGGTGTTGTTGCAGTTTCAGCGGCCACCGCATCTGCCGATCAGCGCCGCCCAGGTGGAGGGACAGGAGGCGGACGCCCTGATCCTGCGGATCCAGCCGGACGAGGGGATCAGCTTGCGGTTCGGCGCCAAGGTGCCGGGCCATCACTTTCGGGTCCGGTCAGCAAGGATGGAGTTCTCCTACGGCGCCACCTTCCGCGAGGAATCCCCAGAAGCCTATGAGCGGCTGTTGCTGGAGGCATTGGTTGGCGACCCGACCCTGTTCATCCGCTCGGACGAGGTGGAGCAGTGCTGGCGGATCGTGGACCCGATCATCGCCCACTGGGCCAACGACGACACCGCCATCCCACTGTACGAGGCCGGCTCATGGGGGCCGAGTGAGGCCGACGCGCTGCTGGCTCGCGACGGCCGGAGCTGGCATGTCCCATGACGGGGATCGACCGCACGACGTGATGGTTCGGCCACCCGGGGCCGAGCGGAGAAGGGTATGGCTGGTGGGGGACGTTCTCGACCGGGGAGTTCGTGTTCCACACCCACTGGTCCCAGGATGGACAGGAGGTCGAGGCCTAGCCATGCAGACAATCGAACGCACCGATCTTGACCGGTTGGCCGTCGATACGGTCCGCGTGCTGGCGATGGACGCGATCCAGAAGGCGGGCAGCGGCCATCCGGGCACAGCGATGGCTCTGGCGCCGGCGGCGTACGTGCTCTGGACCCGGTTCCTCAAGTTCGACCCGGCCGACCCTGAATGGATCGACCGGGACCGATTCGTGCTCTCCAACGGGCACGCGTCGGTGCTGCAGTACGCGGTGCTGCACCTGACCGGCTACCCGCTGGGGATCCGGGACCTCAAGCAGCAGCGCCAGTTGGGATCGCGGACCCCAGGCCATCCGGAGCACGGCCACACGCCGGGCGTGGAGGTGACCACCGGCCCGCTCGGTCAGGGGGTCGGCAACGGCGTCGGGTTCGCCATCGCCGAGCGGCTGCTGGCCGGCCGCTACAACCGTCCAGGACAGCAGCTGGTGGACCATCGCACCTGGGTGTTCGCCGGGGACGGCGACCTGATGGAAGGGGTGTCGGCGGAGGCGTCGTCGCTGGCCGGGCACCTGCGGCTGGGGAAGCTGACGATGCTGTACGACGACAACCGGATCACCATCGACGGGCCGACCGGTATCACCTTCACCGAGGACGTCGCCAGGCGGTATGAGGCCTACGGCTGGCACGTCGTCCATGTGGACGACGCCAACGACTTGGAGGCGATCGCCGCCGCCTACCAGGCCGCCGCGGACGAGCCGGACCGGCCGACCTTCATCCGGTTGCGCACCGTGATCGCCTGGGGGGCACCCAACGCCCAGGGCACCTCCAAGGCCCATGGGGCGGCCTTGGGCGAGGACGAGGTGCGTGCCACCAAGGAGGTATACGGCTGGAACCCCGACAAGCACTTCAAGGTGCCCGAGGGGGTGCCGGAGCGGTGGCAGGTCCGAGTGGCGGCCAACCGTGAGGAGCGGGCGGCCTGGCAGGGGCGGCTGGCCGCCTATGCCGAGGCTGAGCCGGCGCTGGCCGAGGAGTTCAAGGCCACGCTGGCAGGGGAGCTGCCGGCCGGCTGGGACGCCAACCTGGAGGGGCTGTTCGCCGAGCCCAGGAAGCAGGCCACCCGCAAGGCGTCCCAGCAGGTCATCAACGCGCTCGCGCCCAACCTGCCGGCGCTGGTGGGCGGCTCGGCAGATCTGGCCGAGTCCAACCTGACCGACATCGCCGGCGGCGGCGACCTCAGCCCAACTGAGGTCGGTCGCAACCTCCGCTTTGGGATTCGTGAGCACGGCATGGGGGCGATCAGCAACGGGCTGGCCGCGCACGGCGGGCTGCGCCCGTTCTGCGCCACCTTCCTGGTGTTCTCCGACTACATGCGACCGAGCGTGCGGCTGGCCTGCCTGATGGGGCTGCCGGTGGTGTACGTGTGGACCCACGACTCGATTGGGCTGGGCGGCGACGGGCCCACCCATCAGCCGGTCGAGCACCTGGGATCCTTGCGGCTGATGCCCAACCTGCACGTGATCCGCCCAGCCGACGCCCCGGAGACGGCAGAGGCGTGGCGGGCGGCCCTGTCCCGGGTCGACGGGCCGACCGCGCTGGTGCTGTCGCGCCAGGAGCTGCCCCCGATCGACCGCAGGCAGTACGCCGGAGCCAACGGGCTGCATCGGGGCGCCTACGTGCTGGCGGAGGCGTCAGGTGGTGACCCGGAGCTGGTCCTGATCGCGACCGGCTCGGAGGTATGGGTGGCGCTGGCCGCCCGCGCCGAGCTGGAGCAGCGCGAGGGCGTCGCCACCCGCGTTGTCTCGATGCCGTGCTGGGAGCTGTTCGAGGTCCAGCCTGAGAGCTACCGCGACGAGGTCCTGCCGCCGCAGGTGACGGCTCGGCTGGCGGTCGAGGCTGCCGGCACCGGCCTGTGGTGGCGCTGGGTCAGCGACCATGGGGGTGTGGTCGGCATCGACGGCTTCGGAGCCTCCGCCCCCGGCGGACTGCTCATGGAGAGGTTCGGCTTCACCCCCGAGCACGTGGTGGACCGTGCTCTGGAGGTGCTGCACCGCCAGCACACCGCCCCCGCCCGGATGCTGCGGGACCTGTCCGCCTGACGTGGAACCCAAGCCGGAAGGAGGTCGGCCATGAGCAACCCGATCCAGGAGCTGACCCGCGAGGGTGTGTCGGTGTGGGTCGACTCGATCGCCCGCGACTGGCTGGAGAAGGGGGAGCTGCGCCGCCTGCGCGATCAGTACGGGATCGTCGGGGTGACCTCCAACCCGACGATCTTCCAGGCCGCCATGGCCGAGGGCTCCTTCTACGACGACCAGCTCGCGAGTCTCGCCGACCAGGGTCTCGGCGCGCAGGGGATCTTCGAGCGGCTGGCCCTGTACGACATCCGCTGGGCCGCACACGAGCTTCGGCCGGTCTATCAGGCCACCGGTGGCCGCGACGGCTACGTGTCCTACGAGCTGCCGCCCGACATCGCCCGCGACCCCGACGAGAGCATCTTCCAGGCCGCCCGGCTGTTCGACCTGCTCGGTCTGCCCAACGTGCTGATCAAGATCCCGGCCACCGTCGAGGGCCTGCCGGCCATCCGCGCATCGATCGCGGCCGGGATCAACGTCAACGTCACGTTGATCTTCTCGATCGCGCGCTACCGCGAGGTGGTTGACGCCTATCTGAGCGGGCTGGAGGAGCGGGCCGCCAGGGGCGGCGAGCTCAGCCACATCGCCAGCGTCGCCTCGTTCTTCGTCAGTCGCCTCGACACGTTGGTCGATCCCAAGCTGGAGGAACGGTTCGAGGAGGGCGGTCCCGATGCCGCCCTGGCTGAGGCGCGGCTGGGGACCGCCGCCATCGACAACGCCAAGCTCGCCTACCAGGCGTGGCTGGAGCTGTTCGCCGGCCCCAGGTGGCAGGCGCTGCAGGCCAAGGGCGCCCGCCACCAGCGCTGCCTGTGGGGATCGACCTCGACCAAGAACCCCCACTACCGCGACGTGCTCTACAGCGAGGAGCTCGTCGGGCGGGACACCGTCAACACCATGCCGCTGGCCACCGTGGAGGCGTTCGCCGACCACGGCATCGTCCGTGGCCAGACCGTGCTGGAGGGGCTGGACCGCGCCCGCCGGCTCTGGTCGGACCTGATCCGCGTCGGCATCGACGAGGAGGAGGTTGGCCAGCAGCTCGAGGACGAGGGTGTCGACAAGTTCGCCGCCAGCTACCAGGCGGTCCTGGAGACCATCGAGGCCAAGCGCGCCCAGGCGGCGCGGCACGGGTAGCGGACGCCGGGGGCGATCACGGCACCGCCTCGGCTGGGCTCGTCGAGCGCTGGGGCCATGCTAGCCGGCGCCGGCGGCCCAGCGGATGCCGCCGAGGAGGTGGTCCAGGAACCGCTGCTCGGACCAGCTGGCCTTGGTGTGGCCCAGGGCGGTGTACCAGGCACGCCCGCGACCCTGCTGATGGGACCAGCTGACGGGATGGTCGCCACCCATGCCAGCGCCCTGGTAGGTCGACTCCTTGACCACCGCCAGCACCCGCACCCGCCCGCGTGGGTTGGTGGCGAAGTCGTACCATTCGTCGGTGCGGGTCCACACCGCCGGGAGCGACCGGGTCGAGGGGTGGTTGGGGTCGGTGACCTGGACGGTGGCCGCCTGGACCCGAGGGTGGCGCCGGAACCGGGCGCCGACCAGCTCGCCGTACCAGGGCCAGTGGTAGTGGGCGTCGGCGGCGGCGTGGACCCCGACCCAGCCGCCGCCGGCCTCCACCCAGCGTTCCAGCGCGGCCTGCCCGGCCTGGTCGAGCGGGTTGCCGGTGGTCGACAGGAACACCACCGCGCGGTAGCGAGCCAGGATGGCGTCCTGGATCTGGGTGGGGTCCTGGGTTGCCTGCACGGTGAAGCCATGACTGGCGCCGAGCCGGCGGATCGCAGCCACCCCGTCGTCGATCGAGGCGTGGCGGTAGCCGGTGGTGCGGGTGAACACCAGCACCGCGAACCCATCGGGGCCCTGCTCGGCCGCTGGCGTGGGCCGCGACGGCCGACCTCCGCAGCCGCTCAGCACCAGGACCAGCATGACCGCGGCGGCTACGAGCTGCCGTCTGACGGTGAGGCGGCTGGCGGCAGAGGCAAGGCATCGCATGGCGGCAGGGTACGTCGACCTCGTAGGGTTCTGCCCGTCTGCGCTCGTCCTCGTCACGGGACCGCGACCAGGAGGCGGCCTCTCGGGAGGGAGGTACCGGGCTGCCGGGTCGGGTGGCCACGACCCTGTGGCGGCCGTGATCAGCCGAGTGGCTGGAAGGCCTTCTCGAACTGGCGGGCCAGGTCCCGGGAGGCGTCCCACTGGCCGGCCGGGACGATGAACTCGATGTTGTAGCCCCAACTCCTGCCCTTGACGTTGATGTGGCTGACGTGGACCCGCCGGCCGTCCACCACCGCCTCGTACTCGAACACCACCGCGCCCGGGCGGGCGGCGTAGCTCTGGTCCTCCTCGTAGCCGATCTCGCGGAAGCCGGTGAAGTTGCGTCGCGCCCAGGCACGATAGTCGCGGGACGCCTGAGGCAGCGGGTTTGCGGGGTTCCTGGACCGCACGGTGAACACCCGCCCGGCCCCGCCCTGCTCCTCGACCACCGTGGCGTTGTAACTCTGCCGAGTGCGGGCTCGGAACCCTGGCGGGACGCCGACGCGGTTGTTGCCGGCCCGGTTGGTGAAGGGCCGCCAGCTGGCTGGGACCCCGCGTTGGGCGGCGGCGGTTGTTGGGGTTGTGGGCGCTAGGGTGGTCACAGGCGGCTTGGAGTTGGCCGGGGCGGGCCGGGTTGTCGCGGTCGCACCGGCGCCGTTCCTGGTGGTGGCCGGCGCCGCCGGGTGCTCGCCGGGGTCGATCCCGGCGCCTTCCCTGGTGGTGGCCGGCGCCGCCCGCACCATGCCTGGGTCGGCCCCGATGCTGTTGGTCAGCCAGGCGGTCAACAGCCCACCCACAAGCAGCAGGGCAACCACGCCCAGCCGCCGCCGCACGCCCCGGCCGGGCGCCGGTGGGGCCGGCGGGAGGGCCGGGCGCGATGGCCGCTGGAGTCGAACCAGTCCCCGCGGAGGCTCCCACACCGGCGCCTGGGCCGGCTCGAACGCCGGCACCTGCGGGCGGCCCGTGGCGGCCGTGGGCGAAGGGGGCGTCGGCGTCCCCTTCGCCCCGGGGATGGATGGGGTCGGGGCGAGCGGACCGGCGTGGCCGGGTCCGGTGGCCGGGTGGGCCTCGGTGGGTGGGGCCGGCGGGGCCACGACCAGCAGCCAGGCTAGCCAGGCCCGGACCTTGGGGGCGGACGGGCGAGCCTGTGGGTCCTTGGCCAACAGGGCCGCCAGCAGCGGGGCCAGCGGGCCAGCCCGGTGCATCGGCCGAGGTGCCTCGTTGACCACCGCGGCCAAGGTCGCCATCGATGAGCCCTTGTCGAACGGCGGCTGGCCCTCTACCGCGAAGTACAGCGTCGCCCCCAGCGCCCAGAAGTCGGCCGGCGGGCCGGCCGGCTCGCCTTGGGCCTGCTCGGGCGCCATGTAGGCGGGCGAGCCGATCACCATCCCGGTCGTGGTCAGCCGCGGGTCGCCCGCCAACCAGGCAACGCCGAAGTCGGCCAGCTTGGCCGTCCCCGCCTGGGGCACCAGCACGTTGTCGGGCTTGACGTCGCGGTGGACGATGCCCGCCTGATGCGCCGC
The DNA here is from genome assembly GCA_035490035.1 of Actinomycetes bacterium. Classification (GTDB taxonomy): domain Bacteria; phylum Actinomycetota; class CALGFH01; order CALGFH01; family CALGFH01; genus CALGFH01. The sequence continues at coordinate 1,858 of DATHIG010000178.1, read as the reverse complement.
CTCCAGGGCATGGGCCAGCTGTGCCCCGATCTCAGCCACCCGCTCGGACGCCAGCGGACCCTCGACCAACACCAGCTCCGCCAGGGTGGGCGCTTCCACCAGCTCCATCACGAGAAAGACACCGCCCTGATCGGTCACCACGTCATAGAGGGCCACCACACCCTGATGGTTGAGCCGGGCCGCCGCTCGCGTCTCCCGCCTCACCCGCGCCTGGGCCGAGCGTCGCTCCGCATCCGGCATGCTGGCCGGGAACATCACCTCCTTGATCGCGACCTCGCGCCCCAGCACCAGATCGTGGGCACGCCACACCACCCCCATCCCGCCTCGTCCTAGAGGGGTCTTGAGCGCATAGCGGTCGACGAGGATGCGATCCGCTGCCGGTCGTGCCATCACGTCCGCCTACCCACAAGAGCAGGCAGGAACCCGGCAGTTACGCCGAACCCCTCACCGTGCCAGATGGAATGAACGGCGCCCGGGCAGGACGCCACTCGTTGCAGGACGCCGTCGGCCTGGTTCAGCTGTGGCCGCCCGGCTGGTCCTGGTCCAGGCCGGACGGTTCGACGGGTCGGTGGTGGCCGTCGCTGCCAGTAGGGTCCGGGTTGCTCATTGCCGGACTGCCGTTGTGATCGACGAGGAGAGCGCCCGGCGACGATGGCCGTCGCAACCCGTGGGTGATGTCAAGCAACCCACGTCGGACCAGCACCCGCTTAGCCGCCATGGTGATCCGCGCCACCTGGTCGCCCCAGTCCGGCTGCTCCTCACCGACCGAGATGAACCCCGCATCGGCGCCGGCCGGCGCCGGCGGCCCTCCCCGCCACCAATCGGTGATCGGCCTCCAGACGCCTCGGGACCGCCGCATGCTGTAGGCGGCCAGCTGCTGCTCGAAGCCACGTCGTGTGGCGTCACCGATGGCGACCTGGTAGCGCCAGAACAGCAGCGCCGACTGCTCGGCCGCGAACAGCTGGGGCACGAGCACGGCGAGCTCCTCGCGCAGTTGGCGGACGGCCGCCTGCGCCGCCGCCTCACGGGCCCGCGCCCCCTGGAGCTGTCGGCGGCTGCGGCGATCCTGCCGGTGTCGCTCAAGCCAGCTCGTCACCGACCGCCATCGGGAGGCGTTGGTGGCTGCGGCCCCATGCGGGGTTGCCGCAAAGGACCAAGCGGTCGCCAGGCCGAGCAAGGCGAGTCCCAGGGCCGGCGGACCAGTCCCACTCCCCAGCAGGCCGATGCCGGTGGCCAACGTCACCCCACAGACGAGCGCGCCGCTGGCCACGGCGATGTCCAGCTGGCGCCTCCGACGCGGATCATCAGATCCCTCTGGCGAGGCGCCGAGCCGGTGGAGGCCACGGGCGGCCAGCTGCGCGGCGACGATCGAGCCAACCGCGGCCGCCAAGGCAAGCAATCCAAGCGCTCCCACCTCAAGCCCCGCGTCGCGGGCAGCCGCATACGCCAACACCCCCTGGCCGCTGGCCATCACCACCAGGATGGCCACCTCTGACCAGGGATCCACCCTCAGCGGCCGAGCCTGCTGCTCCACGGGATCCTTTTCGGGTGGCTGGTCAACCCCCGCCGTGGGTTGCGCCTTGGCCCTTCTTGCTGCTGTTGCCGGCTGGTCCAGCGAAGGGCGAGCGAGCGCGGCCGCGGCCGAACGATGCCTGGTCGCCTGCTCCAGCGTCTTTTCGGCCTCGGCCAGGCGACTGTCGAGCAGCATGACCTGGCTGGCCACCGCCGTCACCCTTGGAAGCTCTCGTCGGGCCTGGAACACCAGCCGAGCCCGCTCTTGCCCCTCGACAAGGTGCTGCACGGGCAACGGATTGGCGGGATTCCAGGAAAGGCCCGCCCTGACTGCGGATCTGGCCAG